>JAHBTS010000001.1:300000-600000 GCA_019638515.1 Chitinophagales bacterium
ATTTGTAACCTTGAAAGATGGTGAAAATATTGACTTCTACGGAAATATTTAATCGTACTTTATTTATTAACTATAGCAGAAACCTAACTGCTGAAAATTAAAATAAGGATAAAATTTAACGCCATGGGCATTAAAAAGTACAAACCAACCACACCCAGTATGAGGTTTACCAAGTTGGTGAACTTCAAAGAAATTACTACCAATAAACCGGAAAAAAGTTTGTTGGCTCCTCAAAAGAGCTCCGGTGGTAGAAACAGTGCAGGGCACTTAACCGTTCGCTATATTGGCGGAGGACACAAAAAGCGCTACCGTATCATTGATTTTAAACGCGACAAATTTGATATACCTGGAAAAGTTGCAACAATAGAATACGATCCAAACCGTACAGCTTTTATTGCATTAGTAAATTATCCTGATGGTGAAAAAAGATACATTCTTGCTCCTGAGGGATTAAAAGTTGGTCAAACTATTGTTTCTGGAAGCAAAGTAGCTCCAGAAGTTGGCAATACTTTACCATTGGGCGAAATGCCTTTGGGTACTATTGTTCACAATGTTGAATTACATCCTGGAAGAGGCGGAGTATTGGTTCGCAGTGCAGGCTCATCTGCCCAGTTGCAAGCTAAAGAAGAGCGCTATGTAGTATTGAAAATGCCTTCAGGTGAAACTAGAAGAATCTTGAGAACATGTTTGGCAACCGTAGGTATGCTTTCTAATAGCGATAACAATCAGCAAACATTAGGAAAGGCAGGACGTAACCGTTGGTTAGGTCGCAGACCTCGCAACCGTGGTGTAGTAATGAACCCGGTAGATCACCCAATGGGTGGTGGTGAAGGTCGCGCTTCGGGCGGTCACCCACGTAGCCGCACAGGCTTAAAAGCTAAAGGCTTAAAAACCCGTGCTCCTAAAAAGGCTTCAAGCAGATTAATTATTCAAAGAAGAAACGCTAAAAAAGGGTAGTAGTTAAACCATAAAAAGAGAAAGAAATGGGACGCAGTATTAAAAAAGGACCTTATGTAGCCTACAAGTTGCTTAAAAAAGTAGCTAAAATGAATGAAGCCAGCAAAAAGGGCGTAATCAAAACTTGGAGCCGTGCTTCAATGATTTTACCCGATATGGTGGGGCATACTTTTGCGGTTCACAATGGAAATAAATTTATACCTGTGTATGTAACCGAAAACATGGTAGGGCATCGTTTGGGTGAGTTTAGCCCAACCCGCCAGTTTAAAGGACATGCCGGCAATAAGAAGAAATAATTTTCGACTAACCGAATAAAAGTAAATTGAAATGGAAGCAATTGCACATTTAAGAAATAACCCTACCAGCGATAGAAAAATGAGACTGGTAGCCGATTTAATTCGTGGAAAAAAAGTAGAAGAGGCACTTACTATTTTGCGTTTTAGCAAACAAGAGGCTTCTTTAAAGTTAGAAAAATTACTAAAAAGCGCTATCAATAACTGGCAACAAAAAAATGATGCCCGTCCTGAAGATAACGAGCTTTTTGTAAAAGAAATTTTTGTAAACCAAGGTACTTCTCTAAAACGCTTTTTGCCTGCACCGCAAGGACGCGCTTATAGAATCCGCAAACGCAGCAACCATGTTACCATCAAGGTAGATAGCAAAGTAAGTGCAGCAGCACCGGTTGCCGTGGAAGCTGAAGCCTAATAATTTATATTGAAATTTGTATCAAGCCTGTACCTAATGGTACGGGCTTTTTTTATGTTTATCAGATCTACGTTTAAGTGAAGATGAAATTGGCATCATCGAGAATTTAAAATGGCAATACTGGTTCGCAAATGCCATGAAGTATACATAAAGACAACCCAATAACAGGGTTTAATGATATGCCAAGTAAGCACCAGCTTTTTACTGCTGCTTGCAATGTTGCCAAGTTTAATCTATTAATGAAGTTGCTCCTCCAATTTATTTATGCGCTGCTGCTGCTCTTGCATTGCCTTCAACAATATAACTGAAAGTTTGGCATAGTCTATTCCCCACAACTCTTTAGCTTCGTTGGTAGGTTTGTGTACTACTTCAGGAAATAACTGAAACAACTCTTGTGCAGAAAAGCCAATATCGGAACTGTTGGCAGCATCGCTAAACACTAAATTGCCTTTTGTATCGAAACTTTGGTCGCGCAAAGTGTAGCTATAAGTTTTTACCTGCATTACTTTTTGTAAAGTGTTTTCCAAGTGATAAAAATCTTTCTTCATTCTGCTGTCGCTCACATTGGTAAACGATGTGCCATAAAATCTGCCATCGCCTTCAATGCGCCCTAATAATTGCTCTGCGCCTGTATTGCTGAATCGCCTGAAATAAAACCCCCGATCGGTATTTGACGTAGCTGCATTTTGGTTATGTGAAGTAGAATTCCAAAAATCTACACCGCTGGTGCCTGCGGTTCGGTTGATGCCAATTACCAAGGAGCCAACGCCATTTATCCAGCTTGAAGCCGGAGGAGCTGCATTTACAGAAGGATCGTTGTTATAGTTCCCAAACGAAACAAAACCTAAAGTGGTACTCAATTTTATGCGGCCATCGTCTGCATAAGCGGGACTTACAGTACTGTAACTCATATTGCTAATGCGCAAATTTCCATCTGGTGTAATGCGCACTTGGTCGTTATTATTCATCCTAAAATAAATACTGTTAGCGTTTGGGCGGTTTACATATAAATTGGCATCGGTTGGGCTGCTCATAATGTTGTACGTGCCTATGGCTGTGGTGTTGTTAAAGCTTATACCTGCGTAGTTAGTGCCATAATCTTGCACCGAAGCCATGCCGCCACCTGCCATTTTAACCTGAAGTGGTGTAGCAGGAGCTGCAATGCCAATTCCCACAAAGCCTCCGGCAGTAATCCGCATCTTTTCAATATTCTGAGTTCTAAAAACTAAATCTGTTGGGTCGGTAGTACCTACAAAATTATTGGCGGCATTGGTGCCGGCATTTCCTGTAATTCGCCAAAATACATTTGCACCATCAGAAGGAATCCAACTGCTGCCATTCCATTGCAATATATCGTTTGTAAGCGGTGCAGTATTGCTCACCGGACGCCCCTGCAGTGCTATGGTTGTTGGATTGGGATAGTTTCCTGAGAGGTCGCCTCCGGCTGCTCCCAACGGCCCGGTAGCACCGGTTGCTCCTTGCGCTCCGGTAGGTCCTGTATCACCAGTTGCTCCTTGAATACCTTGCGCTCCGGTAGGTCCTGTATCGCCAGTTGCTCCTTGAATACCTTGCGCTCCGGTAGGTCCTGTATCACCAGTTGCTCCTTGAATACCTTGCGCTCCGGTAGGTCCTGTATCGCCAGTTGCTCCTTGAATACCTTGCGCTCCAGGAGATCCTGTATCACCAGTTGCTCCTTGCGCTCCGGCATTACAAAGCGAAACCCACTGTGCTACATTTGATTTGTAGAAAAAGAAACAGTTACTATCTGTATCAAAAACCATGAGCGCATTAGCCGGGTTAGCAATGGCTATACGCTGCACTGCGGTTAAACGCGGCACCAAGATTCCCTTTGAGTTCGAACTCAATTCTAATACAGACGAGGCATCTGGTGTGGGAGTGCCAATTCCAATATTATTTTGGGCAAATACTGCCCATGGTAAGGCAATACTCATTGCAACAACAAGTAACTTTTTTATCATAGATAGGAATACCTAGCGTGAATTAGCTTTTAATTTTCAGGATAAAGAAAATATTTTTTGCGACTTAGTTTAAAAGCTGTAGTTCCCCGCTCCCACGATGCTCTAATTTCTTCAACACTAAGCTCGCTTTCTATTTGTGCCGTTAGGTTGTATCCTGCCAGTTTATTTACAAAACCATTTTTTAGAAAAAACTGTTGTTTGTCGGGTGCATTGCTGTATGCTTTCAACAAGTAAAGAAAATTTACTTGCTCATTTTCGCTGCCAAATTCGCTAGTGGGTTTACGCAGGTCGTAGCCCTTGCAAGTAGTGTTTAAAAACGGAGGATTTTTTGCGCCCGGCATACTCTTGGGTTTAAACTCGAACTGCAACGATTTCCACTCCGGTGCACCAAATACTTCAAAAGGAAATTCTGTACCTCTTCCTACGCTTACATTGGTTCCTTCAAAAAATACCAAAGATGGGTATAAATACACGGCTCTATCGTTGGGCAAATTGGGTGAAGGTTTTATAGGCAGCGAATAGTGTGTGTGGCGCGTATAATTTTTGCATGGAACTACCGTAAGTTTAGGCTGGGTGGGTTTATCTATCCAACGCTCGCCCACTATCATTTGAGCCAATTCGCCAACGGTAAGCCCATATACCAGCGGCACGGGAAGCAGCGACACAAATGAACGGTATGCTTTCTTTACCATTGGTCCATCTACACGGTGAATATTAGGATTGGGGCGGTCTAACACTACTATGGGAATACCTGCATCGGCACATGCTTCCATTAGGTAATACAACGAAGAAATGTAAGTAAAACAGCGCACGCCCACATCTTGAATATCGTACACCACTACATCAACATTTTGTAAATCGGCACTATCGGGTTTTACCTTAGAACCGTATAGCGAAATAATGGGAATGCCTGTTGCCTCATCAATGCCGCTTTTTACTTTTTCTCCGGCATCGGCAGTGCCGCGGAAACCATGCTCCGGTGCAAATATTTTCTCAATTTTCATATTTGCCTTCAACAAAGAATCTACTAAATGTAAATCTCCAATAAGCGAAGTGTGGTTTACCATCAGCGCTATTCTTTTACCTTTCAGCATATCGAAGTAGGCATCTGTGTTTTCGGCTCCGGTAACTATTGGTTTATATTCCTGAGTTTTGTCTTCACCTGTGTTCTTCTTTTCTTTTTGAGAGAATACTTGGCACGATGTGCAAGCAAATAGAAATGTCCAAAGTAAGGCTATGTGATACTTCATAGATTGAAGGTTGAATTTACAAAGCGAATAAAGTTTAATCCCTCCAAAAAATCATTTTTTATTATGACGGAATGCATCTTTTAGGAGCGAAAAGTTATGTTTATCTTTGTAGTATAAATCAAAAAATATGAAAGCAACAGTAGCAGCCATTATGACTAAAAATGTAATAGTGGCAAAACCCGAAAACAACCTACTACAAGTAGTTGAGTTTTTTACAGAATTTAAAATCCAGCACTTGCCTGTTTGCCGCAATGGAAGCGAATTAGTGGGTATTATTAGTGTAAACGATGTGGTAAACTTCCTTTACAAAATAATGACCGAAGGAAAAGTTTTAAACGAAAGTGTATTAAAAATAAACTACACTGCTGCCGATATTATGACTGCCCATCCTGTATGCCTGCCATCTACTGCAGATATAGAACAAGCGCACGAAATTCTTGCTGCCGGAAAATTTCAAGCATTGCCTATTTGCGATGAAGGTGAAATTGTAGGTATTGTTACTAATAAAGATTTGGTGAAAGTTCTTAGCTTCTAAACTGCTTTATCAATAGCTAAAAAGGCGCTGAATTAACCTCAGCGCCTTTTTTAGTGTGTGCACATTACTTTTTCACGCGTAGTATAAGCACTGCTGCAAAGCCAGCAAACAAAGGATATACCATCATGCTTGCCCCTATAAACCAAACAGGGTGTGGCAGCATAATTAAATTGGCAGCATTTGCCAACATAAGCAAACCTGCTACAATTAAAGCAGGCAAAATTTTCTTGGATTTATCTATAACCGTAGCAACAGCTCCACCCACAAAGGCAGCCAATACATAGCCTACCAAAATAAGCACGAATGCCAGTAGTGGCATTTGTGCCATCATAGCACGCACAGCTTCTTTATCGGCAAAATTTATTCCCTGAGGAGGCGGGTATAATTTATGAGTAAAACTCTCCCAACCAACAATTACCAACACGCCACACACTAATCCAATAAAAATCCCCAAAATAGTTCTAAGCATACCTTTTACGATTTAATGGAAACACGAGGATCTAATACAGCATAGAGTAAATCGGTAACCAAATTCATTACCACAAATACAAACGCCACAAACAATACCGAACCCATTACTACCGGAAAATCAAACACCAGCAGCGATTCAATTGTTTGCAATCCAAGACCTTTGTAGTCAAAAACCTTTTCAATAAAAAATGCACCTGTAAGCAATGCTGCTAACCAGCCGCTTATTGAAGTTACCACCGGATTCATGGCATTACGCAGTGCATGTTTAAAAATAACCTTACCGTTAGACAATCCTTTTGCTTTGGCAGTACGCACAAAATCTTGCTGCATAGCTTCCAACATACTGCTACGTGTAAGTTGAGCAATAATAGAAATAGGGCGAATGCCCAAAGCAATCATGGGTAGCCAAAGGTTTTTCCATACATAAACCGTATCGCCCATAATATCTACATCTGTAAGTGATCCGCGCACATTCAAGCCCGTGTAATCGCTCAAATAGTAGCCAAAAATCATGGCCAAAATAATACCCGAAAAATATGCCGGCTGCGAAATGCCAAATGTAGATAACACCAAAATAGCATTATCCCAAAACGAATACTGCTTTACCGCGGCAAACACGCCCAACACAATACCAATAATAGAAGCAAACAGCATGGCACTTAAAGCCAATACTGCAGTAGGGAAAATTTTCTCGCCTAAAATTTCGCTCACTTTTCTGCGGGTTTGGAAACTTTTTCCGAGATAGGGAGCCTTTAGTACCAAACTAGTTTCGCCAAAGGTAAACAGCGAAATAAACTTACTGTCTTCTTCATTGATATACGTTGGCGACTCTTCGTTTGCTAAATTATGAAGCGATATTGGCGACACATCATTGAAATAAAGCAGCAATCTTTTTTGCCACGAATAATTTAATCTAAACTCTTTTTCTATTGCCTTTACAGAAGCTGCATCGGCACGCTGCCCCAAAGTCATGCGGGCGCTATTTATTGGCAACACATTAAACAGCAGAAAGATAACCACAATTACTCCGGCCATTACTAAAATGCCCGTACTCAAGCGGTTCAATAATATTTTAATGAAGTTCATTTTTACGCAATCCTACTTTTTAAGAAAAACAAGGTAAACATTAGCGCTCATCGTAGCCAATTGGCTCGTTTACAAATATGGAAAATATGGTGGTGCCATACTGGCGCTTATTCCAAAAATGCGGATGGTTGTCGAAATTATGTTTAGGGTTATGCTCCAATATAAACCAGCCTTCGCCTTCCACCATCTTTTGCTTAAATATTAAATCAGGAATTTCGGCAAGGTTGGGTAGCGGATACGGTGGTCCCGCAAAAATTACATCGTAGGCAATACTGCATGTTTCTATAAATAGAAACACATCTGTTTGCAATACTTTATGTCCTTCAAAATTTAAGTGTGCCGATGTTTTTTTAATAAAATCTACACACTTGCGGTGCAATTCCACGCTGGTAACATCTGTGCATCCGCGCGATAAAAATTCATAGCTGATAGCTCCCGTTCCGGCAAAGAGATCCAGCATTTTTATATTATCGAAATTGAAGTAGTTGTTTACAACATTAAACAATGCTTCTTTGGCAAAATCGGTGGTAGGACGCGTTGGGTCGAAATGAGGTTGGTTAAGCCTATAACCTTTATATTTTCCACTAATAATGCGCATACTTCTTTACAATGAAAACAATGAAAAATAAATAGACTTTGCTGCATCGCTAAATGCCTTGGCAAAAAACTTTCCGTTGCCCGGCTTTAAAAACACAATGTTTGAAAAGTAGCGATAGCACACATCGTAAATCTTCGACTCTTTTTGAATTTTTCCGGAAAAAACCAAAGGCGTTTCAGTTCGGTTTACTTGCGTTGAATCGCATACCAGCATTAAGAAATACAAGAAATCTTCTGCCGTTTTATATTCAAAACAATTAAACAATTGCAATTTGCCGGGAGCCTCTAAAACGGCAACAGCAAAAGCTTCGTGCATTACCATTACATAAACTCCTTTGGGCAACAAAAGCACCTGCTTTAAGAAATTGGCATACACAGCAGTAATTTGTGCTAATGGAAATTTTTCTTTCCAAACTTCTTGCAATACATTTTCTACCGTAAATGCTGCCAATACCTCTTCGCTTACTTGCTGTAAAAAACAAGAGCCGGTATGTTGTTGAAAGCCGTTTGGCAGTAAATCAATATCGGGATTAAAAGCCACATTCACTTCGCTAAAAGCCAAAGCAAACACCGCGTTGTCTGCCAATAACTGTTTGCAAACCTCGGGTAGCTGCGCCACCTGCAAAGGCTTGCTAAAATTAAACTCCAGCAAATAAAGAAACTGCTTAAAAGCCGCTACCTCCACCACTGCAGCAATTTGGTGAACACCAACCTCCACATTTAATATAAAACCTTCAGTGCTTGCCACTTCGGGCAATTTTCCGGTTTCTATTTTTTGATACGAAGGAAGCACTGCTATCACGCTACAAACCTACACTATTCGGTTAAACAAGAAAACCATTTTACACCTTCGGCAATATAAGATTTGGTAAGAACAAAAGTTTTAGCTGCTTACAATGCTGCTAATCCTTTTATTTGCGCTGCTAATTTTATTGTATGAAAGTATCTTACAACTGGTTAAAAAGCTATTTACCCATTTCAAATAATATTGAAGAAGTATCTACACTGCTCACCTCCATTGGTTTAGAAGTAGAAGACGTACACGTTTTTGAAACCATCGAAGGCGGTTTGAAAAATGTAGTAATTGGTGAAGTGCTGAGCTGCGAAAAACACCCCGATGCCGATAAACTAAAAGTAACCACCGTGAATATTGGCACGGCAGAGCCGCTGCAAATTGTATGTGGAGCTCCCAATGTAGCTGCCGGACAAAAAGTGGTAGTGGCCTTAGAAGGTGCAAGCCTTTTGCCACTGGGCGCTACCGAAAAATTTCAGATAAAAAAAGCCAAAATACGGGGCGTAGAATCGAGGGGCATGATTTGTTCCGAAAAAGAACTGGGTTTGCGCGATGTGCACGAAGGAATTTTAGTGTTGCCGCAACATGCAGCACCTGGAACTCCTGCTGCCGAATACTTTAATATAGAAACCGATTATGTGTTTGAAATAGGGCTAACACCCAACCGCAGCGATGCCTTTTCGCATATTGGCGTAGCCCGCGATTTAAAAACGGTACTCAATGTGCGCCATCAACAACAGCTTACCTTACAAATGCCATCAACCAATACTTGGCAAAATTCCGGTGAGCCAAATCCGATTGCTATCGAAATTCAAAATACCACAGCTTGCCCGCGATACAGCGGTATAAGCATTGCTGGCATTACCGTAAAAGAATCGCCCGATTGGCTAAAAAATAAACTAAAAGCAATAGGCATCCGCAGCATAAACAATGTGGTAGATATTACCAACTTTGTGCTGCACGAATATGGGCAGCCGCTACACGTTTTTGATGCCGATACCATTAAAGGAAATAAAGTAATAGTGCGCAATGCTTCCGAAGGAGAAAAATTTGTAACCCTCGATGGCACAGAGCGTACCTTAAAAGGTTTTGAACTCATGATTTGCAATGCCGAAGAACCCATGTGCATTGCCGGAGTTTTTGGAGGTGCCAAAAGCGGAGTTACAGCCACTACACAAAATATATTTATAGAAAGCGCCTACTTTACACCTTCAGGCATACGCAAAACTTCCTATGGGCATAATTTGCGTACCGATGCTGCTATGCACTACGAAAAAGGAACCGACCCCAGCATTACCATTACTGCGTTGCAACGTGCCGTTTCGCTTATATTAGAACTTGCGGGGGGCAAAGTGGTTGGTGCTATTGCCGATGTTTATCCTACTAAAATAGAGCCAACATCTGTAACCATACAGTTTGATTATATCCGAAAGCTTTCGGGCTTCCATATAGAGCAAAGTACTATTGTAACAATACTTCAAGAGTTAGGAATTGAAGTATCTGCCAGCACTCAAACCGGGCTGCTGCTTTCTGTTCCCACGTTTAAACCCGATGTTACCCGACCCGCAGATATTGTAGAAGAAATTCTCCGCATTTATGGCTATAATAATTTTGAATTGCCCACAAAACTCAATACGAGCATTTCTTTCAGCAGTGAAAAAAATGAAACCAAATTAGAGCAAACGCTAGCCCATTTACTTACCGGTTTGGGATTTAGTGAAGTTACCACCAACTCGGTTTCGCAATCGGCATTTGAGCAAGACACTCAATTGCAACAACAGCAAGTAAAATTGCTCAACAGCCAAACATCGGAACTGGATTGCCTACGCACATCCATGCTTTATGGCATGTTAGAAAGTGTGGCGCACAACCAAAACCGAAAGGCTTTTGATATAGCATTTTTTGAATTTGGGAAAACCTACCACAAAACCGAAAAGGGCTATAAGGAATACAAACACTTAGCGCTCTTGCTTTCCGGAAATTGGCAATCGCCCAATTGGATTACCCCAACAGAAAAGGCAGACTTTTTTCATTTAAAACAGGCTCTAGAAGGCATACTGCAAAAATTAGGAATAGAGAATACTACTTTCGCAATAGGCAACAATGCTGCATTGCAAAATGCTTTTGCCATACAAAAAACAGGGAAAGAAATATGCTTTGGCGGTGAAGTAAGCCACACCGTAAAACAACGCTTTGGTATAAAAGGTAATGTGCTTTTTGCTTGTTTGGATTTTAATAAATTACTTACAGAAAGCGCCCAGGCAAAAATTACTTTTAAACCGCTTCCCAAATACCCATCGGTAAAGCGCGATTTAGCTTTGGTGGTAGAAAAAGATGTAACCTTCAGCGCCATAGAAACACTGGCAAAAAAGGAATCAAAAAACTTACTTACCGAAATTTCGCTGTTTGATGTTTATGAAGGCGAAAAAATAGAAGCAGGAAAAAAATCCTGTGCCGTAAGTTTTGTGTTTCAGCATTCCGAGAAAACACTTACCGATGAAGAAGTTGAAAAAACGATGAGCCGTTTGGTAACATCGTTTGAGCGCGAATTGGGAGCCGGTATTAGGAAGTAGCCTACATGGCAACTTCTGCTTCGCGGCTATGTTCTAGAATAATTTCTATACTGGTGCGGCTGGGCTTTAAGCTCATTTCGTCTAATGCAATTTGCAAGTCTATTATCTCTTGTAATGTATTATCCAGCGATTCATCTGCAAAAAGTTGTTGTTGCAATTCGCTGGTGGCAGCCGGAGCCAATTCGCCATAAGCTGCTAATAATAAATGATTGGGTGTAAAGTTCTGTTTCATGATTTTTTTGTTTTGCATATAGAACGCAAAAGCATTTTTTTTAGTGTGTTAGAAAATGCCTTTCACCCTTTTAAATTTTCAACCACCATTGCTAATGGGCCTCTAGCCAGTTTAAGCCGGTGCCAATTTCAACCACTATTGGCACATTTGTTTTTATGGCTTGCGCCATCTGTTTTTCAATAATAGGTTGAATAATATCTAACTCGCTTCGATGTGCATCAAACACCAATTCATCGTGGACTTGCAGTGTCATTTTACTTTTTAAATTCAGCCTGTTAAACTCGTTGTGAATGTTTATCATGGCAATTTTAATAAGATCGGCAGCACTACCTTGCACGGGAGCATTTATAGCTTCGCGCTCTGCAAACCCGCGAACGGTAAAGTTGCGGCTGTTAATGTCATTTAAAAAGCGTTTTCTGCCCATAATGGTTTGCACATAGCCGTGTTCGCGGGCAAAGCGCAAGGTGTCGTCCATATACTGCTTTATTCCCGGAAACTGTTTAAAGTAGTTTTCTATTAGCTCGGCTGCCTCTTTTCTGGCAATACCTAAGCGTTGGCTTAAGCCAAAGGCAGAAATGGCATAAATAATACCAAAGTTTACCATTTTGGCGTTGCTGCGCTGTGTTTTAGTTACGGCACTTACCTCTACGCCATATACTTTAGCTGCGGTAGCCGCATGTATATCCATACCTTTGTCAAAGGCTTCGAGCATGGCGGTATCTTTGCTTATTTCTGCCACTAAGCGCAATTCTATTTGCGAATAATCGGCACTGAGCAACACATATTCTTCGCTGCGGGCAATAAATGCTTTGCGTACTTGCTGCCCACGCTCGGTGCGGATAGGGATATTCTGCAAATTCGGTGCTACGGAACTTAGCCTTCCGGTGGCAGCAATGGTTTGATTAAAAGTGGTATGCACCCTGCCAGTTTTAGGATGAACCAATTGGGGCAAAGTATCTACATAAGTACTTTTTAATTTCCCGATTTCACGGAAATTGAGCAGTGCTTCGGCAATTGGGTGATGCTTCACCAATGCTTGCAGCGCCTCTTCGTTTGTAGAAAGTTGTCCGGTAGAAGTCTTTTTTCCTTCAAACGGTAGTTTCATTTCGCTATATAAAACTTCACCCAGTTGCTTAGGTGAATCTATATTGAACTCTCGTCCGGCAAATTCAAAAATTTTTGTTTGCAGTTGCAGCAAATCTGCTTGCAGTTCTTTGCTGTAATCGTTCAAAAATAGGCTGTCTATATTTACGCCTTCGCGCTCCATGGCTGCTAATACGGGAATGAGCGGGTGCTCAATTTGGTTCAATACATTTTCTACTGCACGCTGCTGCACCATTGGTGCAAAAACTTGCTTTAACTGTAATGTGATATCGGCATCTTCGGCAGCATATTCGGCTATTTGAGGCAAGGGCACATCTGCCATACTGCCTTGGTTTTTGCCCTTCTTTCCAATAAGCGCTTCTATAGAAACGGGCGTATAACCCAAATAAGTTTCGCTTAGGTAATCCATGCCGTGTTTCATGTCGGGCTCAATAAGATAATGGGCTAACATGGTATCGTAGATAGGCGCTGCTACTTGTATGCCATAGTGATACAGCACGTGCATATCAAATTTTAGATTTTGCCCGATTTTGGTTTTGGATGTATCCTCCAATAATGTTTTAAAGCGCTGAATTAAGGCTTTTGCCGCTTCAAAATCGGGTGGACATGGCACATAAAATGCTTCGGTAGGTTTTATGCTAAAAGAAAGCCCTACGATACTGAAATCAAAATAATCGAGCGAAGATGTTTCGGTGTCGAAACAAAACTCTTCGGCTTGCTCTAACTGCTCTAGCAACTGCTGAATAGATATTACTTGTATGCCATCTTGTGCCAATGCGGCATTATCGGTTGCTATTATGTATTGATGTGCTGTATTTTTTATTGTTTTTCCGCGCTCTTCGGGCTGTGGTGCTGCTTGCACTTCTACTGCGGCTGCAAATAAATCGCCTTGTGCAGATGGTGGCAGTGCTTGTTCTTTTCGTTCGGCAGCAGTTGTGTTGTTGTTCACTACAAAACTTTCGCCCAAAACTTTTTTGCCTAATGTTCTAAACTCCAGTTCGGTAAAAAGTGCTGCCAACGCTTCTCTGTCCGGTTCATCTAAATGCAAATCGGCATCGGTTACACTCAAGGGTACATCTAAAATTATAGTTGCCAAATGTTTAGAAATTTTACCCTGCTCGGCATGGGTTTTAATATTCTCGCCCAACTTGCCTTTTATATTAGCGGCATTGGCAATTATATTCTCCATGGAGCCATATTCCTTCAATAGTTTTTTGGCAGTTTTTTCGCCCACACCCGGTATGCCCGGAATATTATCTACGCTATCGCCCCATAAACCAAGAATATCTATTACTTGCTCCGGGCGTTCTACTTCCCATTTTTCGAGTATTTCCTTTACGCCCAAAATTTCTACATCACTGCCTTGTCTTCCGGGCTTATATATTTTAATGTTTTCTTCTACCAATTGTGCATAATCTTTATCGGGCGTAACCATATACACCAAATGACCTTCGCGGGCTTTTTGCTTGGCAAGCGTACCAATAATATCATCGGCTTCGTAACCCGGCACTTCAAGTACCGGAATTTTCATGGCTGCAATAATTTGTTTAATCCATGGTATAGAAAGTGCAATATCTTCGGGCATAGCCTCGCGGTTTGCCTTGTAAAAGGCATATTCAACGGCTCGCGTGGTTTCTTCATCGGCACTATCGAAGACTACTGCCAAATGAGAGGGTTTTTCTTTTTGAATTAAATCCACAAGTGTTTGTGTAAAGCCGGAAACAGCGCTTACATTCATTCCCTTGCTGTTGCGCAAAGGGTTGGCAATAAATGCAAAGTATGCACGGTAAATCAATGCGTAAGCATCTAACAAAAACAACTTGTTATCTGCCCAATCGGTATTTGTTGCAGCCATGTGGCGAACATAGTTCTTTTAAGTTTTTTGAAAATTTAAAAAAGACAATGAACACAAAAGGTATGGAAATATGCATGTTTGTTTATGGAAAATTTCAACCGTAAACTCCATTGGGAAAATATTTACCAAACCAAACAACTAAACGAAGTAAGTTGGTACCAGCCCACACCTCAAACTTCATTAGATTTTATTGAAGAATTACAACTTCCTGCCGCTGCCCATATTATTGATGTAGGCGGGGGCGATAGCTTTCTGGTAGATAACCTGCTGCGATTAGGATTTCAAAATATTTCGGTACTCGATATTTCTGAAGCAGCAATAGAAAGAGCTAAAATGCGATTAGGCGCTCAAGCCGAAAAAATTACTTGGATAGCAGCCGATGTTGCAGCATTTAAGCCACAACAGCAATACCATCTTTGGCACGATCGTGCAGCTTTTCATTTTTTAACCCAGCCGCACGAAATTGCGGCATACAAGGCAACTGCTTGCCAGCACATTTTGCCCGGAGGGTTTTTAGTTATAGGCACCTTTTCGGAACAAGGCCCGCAAAAATGCAGCGGTATTCCCATTCAGCAATATTCGGAGGAGCAAATGGAACAGCTTTGGCACCCTTACTTTCGCAAGTTGCAAAGTGTTACTACCAATCACCCAACGCCTTTTAACACCATGCAGAGTTTTACCTTTTGCAGCTTTAAAAAAGTGGAGTAAGTATGCAAATTTTAAGATTTAATACGTCTAATAATTGGCGCACTCAACTTGCAAGTATTTTCGTCCACACCCTGTGGGAAATTATTCATTCAAACCATTATCCACAAACGAAAGCTACATCCAATCAGCGTTATGAATTTTCAAAATCCGATGCACACACCCCCTGTTGAAAACAACCCTTCTAAATTTTTCCCTTGAAATTTACATTCGTTCCACGATAGCGATTTTGCTTTTTTGATTTCGTTATTGCTCAACAGCATTTTCAAATTTATTTACTACACCTCAAAATAATTTAGCCGATGGCAAAGAAACTTACCAAAGGACTGAAAGTAGAACGCTACTTTACAAAGGAAGGCAAAAACCCTTTCGATTTATTTGACTATGAATTGCGCAGTAGCGTTATTCGCAATCCTAAGGGAGATGCTGTTTTCGAAATGCACAATGTAGAAGTGCCAAAATTTTGGAGCCAAGTAGCTACCGATATTTTAGCACAAAAGTATTTCCGCAAAGCAGGTGTTCCGCAAGCCGATGGCACATTAGGCGGAGAAACCTCTATAAAGCAAACGGCACACCGCCTAGCAGACTGTTGGCGTTTTTGGGGTGAAAAGTACGGATACTTTGCCTCTAAGAAAGATGCCGATGTGTTTTATGATGAAATAGTGTACTCCTTAGTAAGCCAGATGGCAGCGCCCAATAGCCCGCAGTGGTTCAATACAGGGCTGCACACTTCTTACGGTATTACTGGCAAGCCTCAAGGACACTATTATGTAGATCCTCAAACCGAAGAGTTAAAAGAATCTACCTCTGCATACGAACGCCCGCAACCACACGCTTGTTTTATTCTTTCTGTAGATGACGATTTAGTAAGCGGAGGAGGCATTATGGATTTATGGGTGCGCGAAGCACGTATTTTCAAATACGGTTCAGGTGTAGGAACCAACTTCAGCAGTATTCGTGGCGAAGGAGAAAAATTAAGCGGAGGTGGCACATCTTCCGGCTTAATGAGTTTCCTTAAAATTGGCGATAGTGCAGCAGGAGCTATTAAATCTGGAGGTACTACCAGGCGTGCTGCTAAGATGGTATGCTTAGATTTAGACCACCCAGAAATTATCGACTTCATTGAATGGAAAATGAAGGAAGAAGATAAAGTAGCCGCGCTTATTGCAGCAGGTTACGATAACCACTACGAAGGCGAAGCATATCGCACTGTAAGCGGTCAAAATTCCAACAACTCTGTGCGCGTGCCAAACAGTTTCTTCCACGCCTTAGAAAAAGGCGATAAATGGGCGCTGAGAGCACGCACCAACGGTAAGCCAATGAAAGAAATTTCATCTACCGAGTTGTGGGATAAAATTGCAATGGCAGCATGGCGCTGTGCCGATCCGGGTGTTCAGTTCGATACCACTATCAACGAATGGCACACCTGCCCGGCAGATGGCCCCATCCGCGCCAGCAATCCATGCAGCGAATACATGTTTTTAGACAACACTGCATGCAACCTTGCTTCTTTCAACCTACGTAAATTTTTCAATGACCAAACACTTGAGTTTGATGTAAAAGGCTTTGAACACCAAAGCCGCATTTGGACTATGGTACTGGAAATTTCGGTACTTATGGCACAATTCCCATCAAAAGAAGTAGCACAACTTTCGTACGAATTCCGCACACTTGGTTTAGGGTTTGCCAATCTAGGCTCTGTGCTTATGGTAAGCGGCATTCCTTACGATAGCGATAAAGCACGTGCCATTGGCGGAGCCATCACAGCTATTATGACCGGAGTTGCCTATAAAACATCGGCAGAAATGGCTGCCAACTTAGGCACTTTTGCCGGCTACGAGCGCAATAAAGAAAATATGCTGCGTGTAATGCGCAACCACCGCTATGCCGCATACAATGCTTCTCCGGAAACTTATGAAGGCATAGAAATAAAACCTTTAGGAATTGACCCTCAATTTTGCCCAGATTACTTACTGCAATCTGCAACCAATGCGTGGGACGATGCATTGAAACTAGGTGAACAATACGGTTTCCGCAATGCTCAAGCCACCGTAATTGCTCCAACCGGAACCATTGGCTTACTTATGGATTGCGACACAACTGGAGTTGAACCCGATTTTGCATTGGTGAAGTTTAAAAAACTATCAGGAGGAGGTTATTTTAAAATAGTAAACGAATCTGTGCCTTACGCACTTAAAAATTTAGGATACGCTAAAAATGAAATTGAAGCTATTGTAAACTATGCTAAAGGACACGCCACTCTCTTTGGCGCACCGGGCGTAAATCCCGAAAGCCTAAAAGCAAAAGGATTTACAGCAGCAGATATTGAAAAAGTAGAAGCTAACTTGCCTTCGGCCTTCGATATTACTTTTGCATTTAATGTATGGACATTGGGCGAAGATGCTATGCAACGCCTCGGCATCAGCAAAGAGCAATACAACGACAGCACATTTAACTTACTGCGCACCATTGGCTTTACTAAAGCAGAAATTGAAGCAGCCAACAAATATGTATGCGGCACTATGACCGTAGAAGGCGCTCCATTCTTGAAAGAAGAGCATTTGCCAGTGTTTGATTGCGCCAACAAATGTGGCACAATAGGACAACGCTTTATTCATGCACATGGCCACATCCGTATGATGGCAGCCGTGCAACCATTTATTAGCGGAGCCATTTCAAAAACCATTAACCTACCCAACGAAGCTACCGTTGAAGATATTCAAAGTTGCTATGAACTAAGTTGGAAGTTAGGCTTAAAAGCCAACGCACTTTACCGCGATGGATGCAAACTTTCTCAACCGCTTTCAAACAAAAAAGACGAAGAGAAAGAAACGACCTCTGCTACCGAAGTAACATCTTCTACTGCAGCCCCTGAGCAAGAAATGAGTAAACTTACTCCTGAGCAAGTTTTAGAGGCAGCACGCATCTTTATGCAAGAAAGCAGCGATACTCAATTTAAAACAGCACTTGCTAGAATTGTAGAGCGCAAACGCTTACCTCACAAACGCAATGGTTTTACGCAGAAAGCAAAAATTGGAGGACAAACAGTATTTGTACGCACAGGCGAGTACGAAGATGGAACCGTAGGTGAAATTTTCATTGATATGCACAAAGAAGGAGCTTCGTTCCGCAGCCTAATGAACTGCTTTGCCATTTCTGTTTCCATTGGCTTGCAATACGGAGTGCCTTTAGATGAGTTTGTAAACAAATTTACATTCACCCGTTTTGAACCAAGCGGCATGGTAGATCATCCGAATATTAAAAATGCATCTTCCATAGTAGATTATATATTCCGCTTGCTTGGCTTTGAGTACTTGAACCGTACCGATTTAGTACACGTTACTCCGGAGCAAATAGCCATGCGTGAGCGCAGTACTTTAGATTTAACTACAGACATTGGCGATGAACCGGTTGCCGAGCGCGAACACAGTGTTCAGGAGTTTAAAGTAAGCAAGCCAGTATCTGCCAGTATGAGCGTTCCTGCAGAAAAAGAGGCGCCAAAGGCTACGGCAGCACGTGCTGTAACAGTTGTAAAGCCAAGCAGCTTAGAAGCATTTAACCAAGCAGCCAAAGGACAAATGGGCGATGCTCCGGCATGCAGCGTTTGCGGTAATATAACTATTAGAAGCGGCACCTGCTACAAATGCCTAAACTGTGGCAACAGCATGGGTTGCAGTTAATAAAACAGCTATCTTGTTTATCTAAAAAAGCTGCTCCAAAAGGGCAGCTTTTTTAGTTTAAAGCAGCGCTGCATTTCTGTAGCTCATTTGGCAATAAACATGGTATTTGTATTTTCGAATGGAATCGTGTCGTGTAATAGCATGTTATTTTAATAAATGAATTTTTGGGGTACACTTCGTCATCAGATAGTTGTCTTCGCAGTCTTTTTTCTTTCGTGGGAGTGTGTTGGGCAGCAGCCTGCATTTTCAATTCTTGGCGAAGATCAATTCAAAGGTGTTCAAATTTATGACATCATTCAAGACAATGAGCAGAACTATTGGTTTGCAACAAATGAGGGACTTTTTTACTACAATTTTTCTTCGTTTGAAAAGGTAGAGTGCAATGAGGCGAAAAGCAGTTCCGTGTTTAACTTTGTGAAGAATGAAAAGGGATATATTTTTTGCCACAATCTTAATAATCAAGTTTTTCAGATAAAGGATAAGCAATGGAAGCTTTTCTATGAGTTGAAAAAAGAAGAAGTTGGTGCAGATATTTCATTGGCTATCGGTAGCGATCAAGAATTACTCGTGTCATCGCGCAATGTAATTGCCATAAATGAAGCCGGTAAAGTTGTTCAAACCTATGTAAATCGTATAAAGTATGTTGGTCCGCCCTTTCAGTTAAAAGATGGCCGAGTCATTTTTCACTTAGGGTTTTCAAATGAAATTTTATCATACAAGGATGGGAATTTCACTAAAGCTAAGCTGAATAAACAGGCTTCAGTATTGAAGTTTGTTGAGTTTGAAGGGCAGATTTTTGCAATTGATTTAAACGAAAAAATAGTTTATCCATTTAATGCGAAAACCAATTCGCTTGGCATTTCATTTGAAAATGCAATGCTTACAAGAAGTAAATCATTGAGGGTGTATCAAACCAAGGATAACCTTTGGTTTGCAGGCACTTTGCCGGGTGTTTTTAAGGTGAATGGGAAGCTTGGTGCAGAGTCCGAACCACTATTCTATCAAGATTTTTTCATTTCTGATGTGTTTGAAGATGAGGAAGGCAATGTTTTATTGGGAACCTTTGATAGAGGCGTTTTGCTTATTCCTTTTTTAGATGTTCCCGATGTATTGGCAGCATTTGAAAACAACCCTGTGAGTAGTGTAATGGTTTGTCCTTACAATGGTTTAATTCTAGGAACATCAAGTGGAAAGCTATTGCATTTTGATAGCTCGTTTACATCATTAAGTTCCTCAGGAAACAGGCCCATAGAAGCAATGGCGTGCAGTGAAAACTTTTTGCTTTTTGATGATGGAATGATTCAAGCCTATGATTTTAAGAAGAGGAAGACAATCCCGATTTTACTTGCTTCGCTGAAGGCTGCTTGCCCGGTAGATCAAAATACGTTTTACTTAGGAACCAATCGTGGGGTTTATTACTTAACAATAGATGCTTCGGGAAAAGCAACAGTGCAATTGATAAATCAACTTGCACTAAGGATACATCAAATGGCATACGAAAAGGAGCATGAAGTGCTATATGTATCCACCAGTGAAGGGGTATTTGTTTACAGAAAAAATGGTCAGCTAGAGAAGATAAACTATCATTCAAAAACTATTTATCCAAATGCCATCCAGCAGATAAATGGAAAGGTGTATATGCTCACTAAACAAGATGGAATTTTAGTGTATCAAAATGAAAGGAATGTGGATGTTATTCTTCCGAAGGTAGAAGGAAAAGTTGTGTCATTGAAAAAGATTCAGCTATTTAAGGAAACAATAATAGGGAATACGGCATTTGGATTGTTTCAATTCGATTTTAAAGGGCGTTTGATTCGTGCTATCAATGCGCATTCAGGTTTTTCAACCAAGCGCATTATTGATTTTACCATTTTCAATGACCGTTTATGGGTGAGTCATTCAGGTGGCTTTCAGATGGTTGATGTAACTAAAAGTTATCATGATAAAAGCGCCTTGAGTATTCGTTTCGATAAAATTTTAGTAGGAAGCAATGAGGATTTTCTTCATAAAAAGGGGCGTTTGAAAAGAAACCAACATCGAATAAAATTTGTGTTTTCAGTTCCTACCTTGCGCAATAGGAAGATGCTTCATTATTACTACCAACTTTCGGGTGCCGACACTAACTGGACACGACTACAGTATGATCAAAATGAAGTAACATTTAATGCTTTATCGTCAGGCAAGTATGAATTTCAGGTAAAGGCCGAGTCTGGAGGAAAATTTAGCCCTACCATTAAATATGCATTTGTAATTCCTACTCCTATTTATTTAACGTGGTGGTTTTTGTTGATTACAATAAGTTCATTTTTAGGTATCGTATATTGGTTTTACCGAAGGCAGTTATCCATTCAGCAAAAAAAATCAGCGCAGATAAATGAACTCTATGCTTCAAAACTTACGGCCATACAATCGCAGATGAACCCCCATTTTATTTTCAATTCATTGAACTCTATTCAAGATTTAGTGTTGAAGAAAGATGTTAAACATTCCTACTCGTATATCAGCACGTTTTCAGATTTAGTCCGTAGAACGTTGAGTTATTCAGAAAAAGATTTCATTACCTGTGAGCAAGAAGTATCCTTGCTGGAGTTATACCTTTCGCTCGAACAATTGCGTTTTAAACAAGAGTTGAGCTATGAAATTACAACCAACCATATTGAAGATATTATGTTGCCGCCTATGCTCATTCAACCGTTTATCGAAAACTCGTTGGTGCATGGTTTGTTGCACAAAGAGGGGCAAAAAATATTGAAGATTAATCTGGAGTTGGTTGACGAACGATTGCTTTGTATAATAGAGGATAATGGAGTAGGAAGAGAAGAAGCGATGAGAATCAGAGAGCGACAACGGGGCGACCATCAATCATTTTCATCGGAGGCAATTCGCAAGCGTTTCGAGATTTTAAGTCAGGTATTCAAAGGCGATTTTGGTTTTGTTTATGAAGATGTTTTTGAAAATGGCAGGGTTACCGGCACGCGGGTAATTCTTACAATTCCTTATAGACGGAAATACTAATCTATTCGTAAAGGAAATTATACGTTTCGTGAAATTCGCTAACTTGATTATAGACAAAAAGCAATTCTTTGTCTTATATGCACAAGATTAGAGCAGTAATAGTGGATGATGAAGAAAGCGCAAGAGATGTGCTTGAAAATTTATTGCTCTTGTTCTGTGAAGAAGTGGAGGTGCTTGCCAAATGTGCTAACATTCCTTTGGCCGTAGAAGAAATAAAAAAGCATGAACCCGACCTTGTGTTTCTGGATATAGAAATGCCCAAGTATGCAGGATATGAGATTGTAAACTTTTTTGATGCCATACATTTCCAGATGATTTTTGTTACCGCATACGACCAATATGCAGTGAAAGCATTTGAAGTAGCGGCCATTGATTATTTATTGAAACCGGTGAAGATTGAAAGGTTGCAAGCGGCAGTTGAGCGAGTTCGCCAGCGAAAAAACCTTGAAGGACAGCAACAAAAGCTAAGTGTATTGAAAACAGCCATGGAAAGTAAGGAAATTAAAAGCATGCTCGTTTTCGATAAGGCACAGCAAAATGTAGTGCAATTTGATAGTATCATAGCCATTGAGGCACAAGAATCATATTGCATTATTCATTGTATCGATCAACAATTTGTTGTAAGCAAGAATCTTTCTCACTTTGAAAAAACCTTAGAAGGCAATGTCGATTTTTTTAGGTCGCATCGTTCGTGGATAGTGAATAAAAAGCACATTTCGAAATACTCGAAAACCAACTTAAATATTTATTTGAGTAATAATATGGAGACCAAATTATCCAAATACAGAAAAGTAGAGTTTGAAGAATTTCTACTCAGTTAGCCATCATTTCTCTATTCAAAATTTTATCACAGAGGTAAAGCCTGTCCATTCATGAACTAAATTGGCTATTCATGAAGTATCAATAAGAGTGCTTCCTCTTTCTATCTACGTTTGAGTAAACAAATATTGAAAAGACGATGAGAAAGATTGCCTTACTAACCTTTGCATTATTATTTAGCTTACACAATATGTATTGTCAAGATTTTTCTTGGGGAAAATCAGGAGGAAATACAGGGAATGAGTATGCGCGCAGTATCTTTGTGGATGGCGCAGGGAGTGTTTACACGGTAGGATCCTTTAGTGGAACGGTAGATTTCGATCCGGGATCAGGGGTATCTAATTTAACGGCAGTAGGGTCAACAGATGCATATATTCAAAAATTAAATTCTGCAGGCGCATTTGTTTTTGCTCGAAGATTTGGAGGCGCTGGCGATGCTGTTGCCTATGGAGTTACCGTTGATCCCAATAATTTCATATACATTACAGGTTCATTTACCGGCAATATGGATTCTGACCCTAATGCCGGCACTTCACTTTTAACATCTGCCGGGGGCACTGATATTTTCTTAATTCGCCTAAGTGCATCTGCTGTATGGAGTTATTCTACTCGCTTTGGCAGTACCGGAGATGATGTTGGATTGTCGGTTTGTGCTAATGCAGGCGCTTTTGCTTTAACCGGAACAATCACAGGTGTTGTAGATTTTGATCCGGGGGCTGGAGTTGCCAATATAGGTATTATCAATCTTACACAAGGATTCATTGCGCGATATGTACCTGGTGTTTTTTATACTTTTGCTCATACACTTGGGATTTCTGCGAATGCTTCTGAAATGGATGTTTCGGGAAATATTTATACAACAGGTGTAGGATTTAATGCGGGTAGTAATGATGCGTTTGTAAAAAAATTTGGGCCAACCGGAACGGTTACTTGGACTAAGTATTTAGGAGGAGCATCCGGTGATGGTGGATATGGCATTGCAACAGATGTTACAGGCAATGTTTACACAACCGGTTTTTTTAGTGGTACTGCTGATTTTGATCCCGATGCAGGTGTAGTATCTATTACAAGTGGTGGTTCGAATGATATTTATGTAAGTAAACTGGATACAAATGGAAGCTACGTTTGGGCAGTAGGATTTTCGGGAACAGGGGATGACCGAGGGGTTACAATTGATACCGATCCCGATGGCAATGTTTATACAGCCGGATATTTTAGAAGCACAGTTGATTTTGATCCCGGAGCAGGGGTTTCAAATTTATCGTCATCAGGCTTAACGGATGGCATGGTGTGCAAATTAAATGCGAGTGGTCAATATGTATGGGCGCAAAAGATTGGTTCAACCGGCAACGATGCAATTCAAGGAATAAGGATTGAACAATCCGCGAATATTCATTTGGCAGGTTATTTCAGTGGCACTGTAGATGTTGATCCGGCAGCAAGTGTTGCTAACTTGGTTGCAGTAGGAGGAACAGATTATTGTGTTGTTAAGTGGATACCTTGTATAATTCCGGCTGCCCCTACTAATACAACTCCAGCAAATAACTTAGTGGTTTGCAATGGGGAATCAACTGTTTTATCGGCAAGTGGCACGGGAACAATTGGTTGGTACTCATCGGCAACCGGAGGTACCTATCTAGGCGGTGGCAGTAGTTTTACAACACCTGTTTTAACTTCCGACACTAGTTTTTATGTTCAAGACAGTAGTTGTTTACCGGGTCCTCGGAAACGGATATACGTAAGTGTTCTGTCATCTATCGCCAATCAAACGGTAAGTTCTTCCCCATCAAGTGTCTGTGTGGGTCAATCTGCAACCGTTTCCATATCCGGTAGCGAGGTGAATAAGGTGTATTCTTTACGTGATAACTCAAACAATGCTGTAATTGATGGTCCTATTGCCGGAACAGGTGCTGCACTCAATTTCTCGACAGGCGCTATAAATTCTACTACCACATACAATGTGTATGCTGTATCACAACCTACAAATTATGCACTTGATTTAGATGGTGTGGATGACTATATAGACTTAGGCACAAACAATAGAGGAATTACAAGTACCGTAACTGTATCGGCTAAAGTGAAGGCTGCTGTTACCGGTGCTTCACAATTTATAGTCAGCAAATATGTGGCCGCTTCACTTGGATTCTATCTGTATATTGATGCTACCGGAAAGGCTGCAATTCAAGGTAGAGATGCTGCCGGAGCAGCTAAAACATCGGGTGTTTCTACCACTGTTGTAGCAGATAATCAATGGCATGAGGTAACAGGTGTTGTGAGAAATACCGGTTGGGAAATTTGGGTAGATGGAGTATTGGAAAATTCCGGTGCTTACTCATTGGGCGCAGCAGGATTGGCTACTACTGCCGGACTACTTGTTGGCTACTTTAGTCCAAATTATTCAACAATGGATGTAGATCATGTAGCTATATGGAATACAGCGTTATCTACACCAACCATTGCAGCTAACAACTTCGCATGTTTAACAGGCTCTGAGGCAAACCTGGTTGGATATTTTAAGTTTAATGAAGGCACAGGAACTGTTGTTAACGATTTGTCGAGTAGCGCCCTGAACGGTTCTTTGGTGAATATGACGGCTCCTGCTTGTTGGATTTCCGGAAGCAATGCGGTGTGTATGTCAGGTTGTGATTTACAAATGGCAAACACGGTTACCATTTCTACCATTGCAGCTCCTGCGCAACCTACCATTACACCAAGTGGCTCTACCGTCATTTGTTCAGGAGGTTCAGTTACTTTAACTTCTTCTCCCGGAACAACATATTTATGGTCAACCGGTGCAACCACCTCTTCAATTACTGTTTCAGCAGCGGGTACATACTCAGTTCAGGTTACCAATGCAGCCGGATGCCAATCAGTGCCAAGTGCAGGAACAACGGTTACCATCGGCTCTTCACCGGCTCAACCCACTATCTCCGCAGGAGGGCCAACAACGTTCTGTGCGGGCGGTTCGGTTACGCTTACCTCTTCTGCAGGAACCTCTTATTTGTGGTCGAATGGGGCAACTACAGCATCAATCAATGTAACCAATTCAGGTACTTATACAGTGCAAGTTACCAATGCATCCGGATGCCAGTCAGTGCCTAGTGCCGGTACAACGGTAACGGTGAATTCCTTACCTGCACAACCCACCATTACTGCCGGAGGGCCTACAACATTCTGTGCAGGCGGTTCGGTTACGCTTACCTCTTCTGCCGGAACAACTTACTTGTGGTCGAACGGAGCAACCACAGCATCCATTTCACCCACCACTTCAGGCACATACACTGTTCAGGTAACTAATGCAGCAGGTTGCCAATCGGTAGCAAGTGCCGGTACAACAGTAACGGTGAATTCATTACCGGCACAACCCACCATTACAGCCGGAGGGCCAACAACATTCTGCGCGGGTGGTTCGGTTACGCTTACCTCTTCTGCAGGAACTACTTACTTGTGGTCGAACGGAGCAACCACAGCATCCATTTCACCCACCACTTCAGGAACATACACTGTTCGGGTTACTAACGCAGCAGGTTGTCAATCTGTAGCAAGTGCCGGTACAACAGTAACGGTAAATTCCTTGCCTGCACAACCCACCATTACAGCCGGAGGGCCAACAACATTCTGTGCAGGCGGTTCGGTTACGCTTACATCTTCTGCAGGAACAACTTACTTGTGGTCGAATGGGGCAACAACAGCATCAATTTCACCAACCACTTCAGGAACATACACTGTTCAGGTAACTAACGCAGCAGGTTGCCAATCGGTAGCAAGTGCCGGAACAACAGTAACGGTAAATTCCTTGCCTGCGCAACCCACCATTACAGCCGGAGGGCCAACAACATTCTGCGCGGGTGGTTCTGTTACACTTACATCTTCTACAGGAACAACTTACTTGTGGTCGAACGGAGCAACCACAGCATCCATTTCACCCACCACTTCAGGCACATACACTGTTCAGGTAACTAACGCAGCAGGTTGCCAATCTGTAGCAAGCGCAGGTAAAACAGTAACGGTGAATTCATTACCTGGAAAACCTACTGTTACTGCCGGAGGACCAACAACATTCTGTGCAGGCGGTTCGGTTACGCTTACATCATCTGCCGGAACATCTTATTTGTGGTCGAGTGGGGCAACCACGGCTTCTATTTCTCCAACCACTTCAGGAACATATACTGTTCGGGTTACGAATGCAGCCGGATGTCAATCCGTAGCAAGTGATAGCGTTACTGTAACGGTAAATACCTTGCCAACTATTAGTTTAGGAACAGTTTCTAACCCTACTTCTTGTACGGTGGATAATGGATCGGTTACCATAGTTGGTTCAGGAAACGGAACATTGACGTGGTCAGGTGCGGCAAATGGATCTCAAGTGGTTTCAAACTTCCCCGACACTGTTTTCAATTTAGGCGATGGTAATTATTCAATTTACTTTACCGATGGAAATGGATGTGTGTCAAGCGCACTCAATGTTACATTGACGACTCCTTCTGCACCTCCTGCCCCTACAATTACTGCGGGTGGCCCAACAAGTTTTTGCCCGGGCGGTTCAGTTACCTTGACTGCTTCAAATGCTGCATCATATCTATGGTCAACAGGCGATACAACAGCTTCTATTACTGTAATGAATTCAGGAAATTATTCGGTAGGTATTATAGATGCACAAGGATGTGCTTCACCGTCAAGCAATATTACTACGATAACTGTTTTCAATCCGCCTGTTATCGCTATCGGTTCAAGTGCTAATCCAACAACATGCTTAGCGAATGATGGCTCAGTGGAAATTGTGGGTTCGTCAACAGGCGATTTATCATGGACGGGACAAAGCAGCGGAAGTCAGGCTTCTGTAGTATTGCCTTACACTGTTTCTAATCTTGCGGCAGGCAACTATACTTTTTCACTTGTTGACAGTAATGGTTGTACATCTGCCAATCTTTCTCATACTTTGGTGGCACCTAATGCACCTGCAGCGCCAACAATTACAGCGAGCGGACCGTTGAGTTTTTGTGAGGGAAATTCAGTAACGCTTTCAGTGCCTTCGGCATCAGCATACGCATGGTCTAATGGTGATACTTCACAATCAATAGTTGTTACACATGCCGGCTCGTTTTCTGTAAATGTTACTGATACAAATGGCTGCACATCACTGCAAAGTGCTACCACTATAGTATGGGTTGATTCGATGCCTGACCTTACCGTTACAAACACAAACAATGTGCTTACGGCAACACAAGCCGGAGCAAGTTACAATTGGATAGATTGTGCAACGGGTAATAGTGTAGGTGCTGCAAATGCCCAATCATTTACCCCGAGTGCAAATGGAAGCTATGCGGTTATCATTACTAAAGGAACTTGCGCTGATACATCTGCTTGCGTACAAGTTTTCATTAGTGGAATAAACGAGGAAAGCATGGCACATGTTTCTATACAGCCAAATCCGGGGTTGAATGAGGTGAGCATTGTATCAGACTTTATGATTGAAGAGGTTGCGATTTACAGCACATCAGGTGGATTGGTGCAACGAGAGTTTGAAAACACATTTAATGTGCAGCACTTGGCTAGTGGCGTTTATTTCGTTCAAGTAAAAAGTATGAAAGGAACAAAAGTGCTTCGTTTTGTGAAGCAGTAGCCAATCTTAACAGAAAGGAGAAACTTAAAAACCTTACACCATTTTTTGTTAGAAATTGGTGTAAGGTTTTCAATGTATAATAATTAGAGGTTTATATGCGCTTACCGAAATGTGTTTTGTTGTATGTATGGTGTATCTACTTGCAGCTTTATGCTTCTTTCTTATTTTCGTGGTAGGCGAATGCGGCTGTGTGTTTCTAAGCCCGTTTAAATACAAAGCCTCCATTTAATATGCGCAAATTTGGTATAGGTTTTATAGTTTTTTTCTGCCTGTTGATGGTAGAAGGTTTTGCTCAGAAAGCACAGAATACGGGATATTTGCTGATGCGGGTTTACGATTCCAACAAGTTTGTGGCATCGGGGAATATTTACATCAATTCTAAGATATTTATTACCTACGAAGATGGCAAGTTTGAAACCATAGAGTTACTTCCGTTTAACGAAAAAAACGAAATTGAAAATTTGAAAAAGATAGGTGCCACACTCAATGAAATTAAGAAGAAAGGATATTTGCTTATGAGTGCAACCACCACCGGAGAGCAAGGTGCTTTAATTTCCGATTATGTGTTTTTGAAACAGTTTTAGGTTTATTACCATTTACCGAATTTGGCAGCGGCATAGCGCATGGCTGTGTAAGTTAAACGCTCTACTTTTTGAGTGCTGCTATTGGCCATTACAATCATAGCTTTTGCCACATTTTTGGCATCAATTCCTTTATAGGGTTTTAGTTTTCCGGTGAATACAAATGCAAAGGTTTTGGCTATTTGCTTTCCGATGGCTTCGCCTAATCTAAAATCTTCGCGTTCGCCTAAAAGAAAAGATGGTTGAAGTATAATTAAGCTGTTGTAATCTAATTTTTCTAATGCTTCTTCCAGTTTCCCTTTTATGCGGCTATAGAAAATTTTAGACTGGCTATTGGCACCAATGCTGGATACGAGTATAAATTTGGAGGCTCCATTTTCTTTACAAAACTGTGCTGTTTGTAAAGGTATATCGAAGTCTATTTTTTTGAAATTGGATTGTGAGCCTGCTTTGGAAATGGTGGTTCCCATAGCACAAAAAATATCATCAGCCACTAGGCTGCTTTTAAGTTCGTGTAGGTTGCTGAAATCTGTAACAATATTTTCTACTCCAAATAGTGGTGGTGTAATGCGCTTGCGCGACAGTACTATTATTTTCTCATACAATTGTGAGGCTACTAACAGTTCTAAGCACAAATTGCCTACCAAGCCGGTTGCGCCAAATATTAAGGCTGTTTTTTTCATGCAAGTAAATTTCAGCGGGGTTTTTAATAGCCTAAAATTTTCATCATGCTTTCGGCTGTTTGCTCTTCGGCAAAAACATGGTATTCAAATTTTCCTTTCTTTTTTTCATCTATTAAAATGTGCGGAGGCGAAGGAAGCAGGCAGTGTTTTATACCGCCATAGCCGCTTAGCGTATCTTGGTAAGCTCCGGTATTGAAGAAGCCTATAAATAGTTTTTCTCCCGGTTTTACGTTGGGTAAATACACTTGGTTTATATGAGAATCGCTGTTGTAATAATCGCCTACATCGCAGGTAATACCGCCAAGGTTTACGCGTTTGTATTCATTGTCCCATAGGTTTATTGGCAACATAATAAAGCGCTGCGAAAGCCCCCAAATATCGGGGAGGTTGTTCATAAGCGAGCCATCGAGCATATACCAAGTTTCGCGATCGTTTTGTTGTTTTTGACCTAGCACGCTAAATATTACGCAGCCGCTTTCGCCTACGGTATAGCTGCCAAATTCGGTGTAAATATCGGGTTCATCTACGCCTTCTTGTGTGCATACACTTTTTATTTGCGATACAATTTCGTTTATCATGTATTCGTAATCGAAATCGAATGCCAAAGATTGCTTAATGGGCATGCCGCCACCTAAGTTGAGTGCGGTAAGTTCGGGGCATAGTTTTTTTAGCTCGCAATATACTTTCAGGCTTTTGTGAAATTCGGTCCAGTAGTAGTTTACGTCTTTTATACCGGTGTCTATAAAAAAGTGAAGCATCTTTAGCTTCAACTTGGGATTGTGTTGAATTTTTTCTTTAAAGAAAGGTAAAATATCTTTGTATCCAATTCCTAAACGCGAGGTGTAAAACTCGTATTTAGGCTCTTCTTCGGCTGCAATACGAATGCCGATATTCATGGGTTCATCGGGCAGGTTGTATTTTTCTAATTCATCTAAATTATCCATTACAGGAATAATATTGGAGTACCCAGCTTTTATGAAATCGGTAATATTGTCAATATACCGTTGGGTTTTAAAGCCGTTGCAAACAATGGTAATGTCGTTGCTTATCTTCTTTTTCTCTTCTAAGCGCTTTATTATTTCAAAATCGAAAGCACTGGAAGTTTCTAACTGCACTTTGTTTTTAAGTGCTTCTTCTACCACGAAAGAAAAGTGGTTGCTTTTGGTGCAGTAGCAATAAATGTAGTTTCCCTTATAGTCGTTGTTAGCAAACGAAGCATTAAAAAGCCTGCGTGCTTTTTGAATTTGCTGCCCAATTTTAGGTAAGTAGGTAAGGCGTAGAGGAGAGCCATATTTTTCAATAATTTCCATTAAAGGCAACTCGTTGAAACGGAGTGTGTTGTCTTTAATATCAAATTCGCGTTGCGGGAAATCGAATGTTTGTTCAATTAACTCGCGGTAGCGTGGGTTTTTATTCATTTCTTATGCTTGAAATATTTCGCGTGTAAAATTAAGAATTTTGCAACCGCATGTTGAATCTTTTTAGTTTTAAAACCCAATAGTAAATTTCTATAAAATGAGCAATGTGGTGAATATATTTAAGGAGCATTCTTACAACGAGGCACTGGTTAGCGAAGGTTATGCCATTGTTCCTTTTTTAAATGAGGGCGAAGTGGAAGTGTTGCGCCAAATTTTTAAGGAGCACCATCCTAGTTTGCCGGAAGGTATGTATGCTTCTTCGCACGCTGCCGACTTTAATTTGCGCAGTAAAATGAACGAAGCCATCAAGCAACATTGTGCCCGTGCCATTGATGTTACTTTTAAAAATTGTACTGCTTTGGGTGCAACTTTTATGGTGAAAAGTAAAGGCGCCAATGGCAGCTTGCGCCCGCACCAAGATTGGAGTATTGTAGATGAAAGCAAATTTAATTCGTACAATATTTGGTTGCCGCTGGTAGATGTAAGTGAAGAAAATGGTACGCTGCTCATACTGCCCAAAAGTCATGTGTTTGTAGATGCTGTGCGGGGTTTAAATATTCCTTCGAGCTACGAAAATGTAATTGATGAGGTGTGGAAGTTGTTGGTTCCTTTACATGTAAAAGCGGGCAATGCTGTGGTGTACGACCATCGCTTGCTGCATGCTTCGGGTTTAAATAATAGCAGCGAAACAAGGCTTACAGTGGTATATGGCATTGTGCCTAAAGATGCCGAAATGCGTTATTACTTTGGCAATAATGGAAGTATAGAAGTGTATAGTTGCTCTCCCGAGTTTTACTTTACGCAGGAAATAAATAATGGGCCTGCAGGGCTACAGCAATTGGCAACTTTTGCAAATGCCAATCCGGTGCTGAGTACTGCCGATTTGCAAACGTTTTATCCAAAAAAGAAATCGTGGTGGAGCCGTATTTGGAATTAAAGCCGATTGCTTTTGCTTCTTAATACAGCGTCTGCCAATACCAATGCAGCCATTGCTTCTACAATAGGTACGGCACGCGGCACCACACAAGGATCGTGCCTGCCCGAATTTTTTAACTCAACGGTATTGCCATTTTGGTCTATACTTTGTTGTGTTTGCATAATGGTGGCCACAGGTTTAAAAGCAACATTGAAATAAATATCCATACCGTTGCTAATGCCTCCTTGTATGCCTCCCGAAAAATTAGTGGCAGTTTTTATGCCATTGTCGGTTTGTATAAATACATCGTTGTGTTGGCTGCCTTTCATACTGGCTGCGGCAAAGCCCGAGCCATATTCAAAGCCTTTTACGGCATTGATGCTTAACATAGCTTTGGCAAGTTCTGCCTGCAATTTATCGAATACGGGTTCTCCAATTCCTGCAGGCACGTGTTGTATTACACAACTCACTATTCCGCCCAATGTGTCGCCTTGGTTTCGCGCTTGTTGTATGGCTTCTATCATTTGTGCAGCAACATTTTCATCGGGACACCGCACTATGTTTTTTTCAATATCGGAAAGGTTGAGTTGGGTGTAATCTTGAGTGAGTTTTATAGTGCCAATTTGCGAAACATAGGCAGCAATGGTAATGCCGTAATGTTGCAATAGCAATTTGGCAATGGCTCCGGCAGCTACACGTGCAGCAGTTTCGCGAGCGCTGCTTCTGCCGCCACCTCGGTGATCGCGGTAGCCAAATTTTTGTTGCCATGTAAAATCGGCATGTGATGGTCGAAAGGAGTGCTTTAAGTAATCGTAATCTTGCGGTTTGGCATCGCTGTTGGCAATAAGTAATGCTATGGGCGTACCAAGTGTAATACCTTCGTAAATGCCGCTTAGTATGTGAATACTGTCGCTTTCTTTACGCTGTGTGGTAATAGATGTCTGTCCGGGTTTTCGCCTATCAAGCTCTTGCTGAATGTATGCTACATCCACATGTAAGCCGGCAGGGCAGCCGTCTATTACCACACCAATGCCGTTTCCATGGCTTTCGCCAAAAGTGGTTATGCAAAAAAGTTTGCCAAATGAATTGGATTGCAACTGAAATATTTTCGGCTAAATTATGCTTACTTTTGAACTTCGCATTGCCTGATTTATTTTACTATCAATTGCTTGCTCGTAGTTTCGTTTTCAGTAGCAAGCGATACTATGTAATTACCTGCTACCAAGGCACTAATATCTAAAGGTATGGTATTTAAACCTGCAAAAACATTGGTGCTGTGTTTCCATACGGTAGTTCCCTTTATATCGGTAATAGAAATGGTGGCTACACTTTGAGTAGAAATATTGGCTACCAAACTGCTTACGCTAAGAGCCGGATTTGGCATAAGTTGTATCCATTTTACAGCACTGCTTTCTTTAAGTTGTGCTGTAACTACGGAGCTGATATCGTTGTTGCCATCAAAGTCTTTTTGATATAGGCGGTAGTAGTATCTTATTCCTGCTTGTACATTTTTATCGTTGAAGATATAGTTGTTGCTTGCAGTAGAATTGCCGGCACCATCTACCCAGCCAATGGCATCGAAGTTGCTGCCGTCTGTACTGCGTTGCACTTCAAATCCTGCATTGTTTATTTCAACAGCGGTTGTCCAGCTTAGTTCGATAAACTTATTGTCAATTGGTTTTGCTGCGAGCGAAACTAATTTTACAGGGAGCGGTTGTCCTGCTCCGCTGTTGCCGCCCACACCAAATCCGCTAAAGAATTTGAGATTGGTTCTGCGAGCAGAATTTTGCTGTGCAAAATCGGGTGTGGCAAAATGTGTGCTTGCAATATCGTGCGAGCCTTGGAATCCCCAGTTGCCGGAGTTCCATGAGCTGCGTTTCATAATGCGCAATTCGTTTGGTGTACTTTCTAATTCATCTTGGTTGCTGGCGTTCATAAATGGTGCTGCCAACTGGATGTTGTATGGTAAACTATCGCCACTGTATTCAACATGCCATAGGTAATCGCCTTTTACATCTACCCAATTGCCTGTTCCGTCTTCTATGGCAGAACTGTGATCGCCATAAGGTTTGCCAGTTAAGCCCACATTAGCAGTGTCGGGGTCGGCATCGTAAAATGTTGCTATCACAGAGTTTCCGCTGCTGGAGTTGTCTAAAATATCTAATGTTACCGGAGTATAATACATGGCATTTGGAGTGGCATGTTTGCCAACCACATCTTCAAATCCGATAGGGAATAAGTAAGTAGCTGCATTTCCGATTTTTCTATATAAGATGCCTTGAAAGAATGCATCGTTGGTGTTGCCGTTTACCCTGGTTACGGCATTGCTGTCTGGATTATAGATGTAAACGGTTTTAAATCTAAATCCACTTTCGGCATCGCTTCCTTCGCTAATGAGTTTTCCTTTTTTTAGGTTTAAGAAATTGTCTATTACCAAGTTGGCTCCAAGCATCGCTTTGGAGTTGTCGCCAGTATTGTTTTTATCTACTTGAAGGCTAGCAATTTTACCTATTGTTGTAAGTGGTAAGCGAAGATCAACTAACTGCTGTACGGGACCACTAATGTTAATAAGGGCGCAGTTGAGAGTGGTACAGCTATCGTATTCTAATTCGCTCCAAATTTTTATATCGCCTTTTACGTCAATAGTTTTGTTTCCCTGTAAAATTCTGGTACTAGTTAGTTTTGCCAGTAGATCGTTTTTTATAGAGATGTTTTTTTGGAGCGTAACAGAGTCTGCTGTAATCCATAGATTACACAATTCGCCTGAATCCATGGCAAAAGATTGGTGGCCTACTGCACTTAGTATTAAAGCGCCTTGCTCTTCTACATTGTAGTTTTGCGTACAAGTGCCCACACCGCTGTAGATAAGGCTGTAGCCTTGCATGTTTACATCTCCGGTGGCATATATGTTGTTGTAGTCTAAGTTAATGTAAGTGCTGTTTAGTAAAGCTAAGCTGTGTAAGGTAAAGTTGCCACCGAGTGTCCACGAATAGTTTTCGGTTGCTATAACTACATCAATGCTATCGCTGCCGGCAGCGCCCGGTGCTTTATAGTTGCGCCAGTTTAAATCGGAAGTGGTGTGGCTATTTTCTCTTCCAACCCAAATGTAGTATTGTCCAAATTGGTCGGCACCGATGGTAGAGTTTGCTTTTATTGGTCTTATATCGCCATCGAAATCGTGGTGTAAATCGTCTAGCTCCAATCCTGTTTCAATACAAGGTGAATTGGCGGTAATGTGTAAATCGGTTTCAGATTTGAATAATGGATTGCTTGCAATTGAGTTGGGTTCTTGATTAGGTGAGAATACCGTTTCCCAGCTGCTGAGTGTGGAATAGGCGCTGTATGAAGCTGTATTTCCTACGCCTCCAACTTTGTAGCCCGGTGTGTAGTAGTTATTAAAATCGCAGCCAATAGCCGACCAAATATCGCTTGCAGAAGCTGTGGTAATGGCAAAAATATCGGTGCCCGCTTTTGCAGCAGCTGTGTCTATTTGCACAATGTTGTTTACAACGGTTAGGTTAGAAACCATTGGATTGGTAAGGTCGGTAGAGTTGATGCGAATACCGGCAGGGCTGTTGGTCATGGCAGCTAAGCTATCGGTATCGTAAGCGCCATTCATGAGTATGGAGTTATATACTACAAAATCTGTGTGGCCGCCAATTACTCCAATTCCTGCTGCATGGTCGCCTTGTGCAGAGTTTCCGTTGGCAAGTACTGCATACACCATGTTGTTCGAAATTTGGTTGTTGGTAGCAGTAGTATCTATGCTGTTTAGGTATGCAATGCCAATGGCAGAAAGTCCTGCTTGGTTGGTAATATGGTGAACTGTGTTGCCATCTACTTGCACGCCAATAAATTTTACCGCAGAATCGCTTCTCTGCATTTGGCTATTCCATAAGTTTTCTTGAATGCTTCCTAAGTAAATTCCTGCACGGTCGGCAGTATCGGAGATGTTGAAAATGTCGCCACCTACATATTTTACTTCATTGGCTCTAACAATGGTGTTTTGTTGGTTTGCAAGCACAATGCCGGCTGCGCCAATAGCGTTTATGCCTTCAACATCGGGTCCAATTGTATTGGCAAGTATAGAGTTAGATTGGTTTAAGTAGCTGCTGCTACCTGCAAGCACAATGCCATAGCGTACACGCTGTACATAATTTTTTTCAAATGAATTATGATGGTTTCCCCAACCTTGGTTAGCTTCAGGAGTGGTTAAATCTTTATTAGAATAAACTCCGAAAGTGATGTGTGATGTTGTGTTTTGTGGTGAACCTCCGCTTATATTGCAATAGCGTATAGTATCGAATTGACAACCATTGTTGGTACCGTTTGAAGCTAAGTGAATAACTGCGGAATTGTTGGCAGCAGAATCGTTTTTAATGGTAAACGAGCGCTCCGATGTGGTGGTAGCAGTTCTGCCATCTATGGTAACGCGATCTGCCCCATTAAGTTTAATGATAGCTCCGGCACTTTTTCCTTTTATTTCAATACCTGTGGTATATGGTTTTATGCGTAATCTGTAGGTGGCAGAGTCTTTTACGGTGCAACCGTTGTATTCTATCCATTCGTTCAGGGCTACGGCTCCATTTTCGTTGTCTAGCGATTGGTGAATAGAAACCGTAACATTTGCTTTTAGTGCGCCATTGTTTATGGCATCAAACAATCCATTGCTTTTTGTGAGCGAAAGGAAGTTGGTATCGTTGGCAACACCCAGCGGGTCTATAGTTAAATTACCGCTGTAAGTTTTAATTGTTCTAAAAAAGTTTGTAACGCCCGAAACCGGAAATTGAGCTCCGGTTAGCACTACACTGCTTGGCGATATGGCAAAAGAAACGGTATTCCATCCGGCTTCGCCCACACTATCTTCTGCAATAATGAAATACTCGATACTATCGGTAGCAGTAGGTGCCGAAGTAAGTTTTGCAAAATCAAAATCGAGTTGAAATGGCGATGAACTATTGGTGGCCTCTACATACTTCCAACCATTGCTCAGGTTGTCGTTGGTGGCGGCTAGCGAGTTGTTTTCACTCTTCTTTTTATAGTAAAGGCGTGGCTTAAAGCCTGTGGCAATATTTATGCCATTGCTGTCTGTAATGGTAGCATTTATGCTAATAGGTGTTGTTGCCGTGCAGTTCGCAGGAGTAAAGCTTATGCTTGGTACATCTGCGAAAGAATTTGCTGCAAATACCAGTGCAGCAAATAGCATTCCAAAGTTGCTAAACGTTTTCATAACAGGTGGTGATGGACTGGAAGGAAAATCCATCTAACTCGCTGTTACGACTATATGCAGAACTTGTTTCGTTTTTAACACTTCAAGTTAAATTTTTTTATTATTAAAGTTAAGGAAATGAAGGCAGGATAAGTATTTTGGCTGTTCGTTTACGAATAAAAAATATGAAACATTCATTTGTGTTGCATCCATGGCATGGAGTTGAAAGAGGAGAAGAGTCTCCCGAAATTCTAACGGCTTTTATTGAAATTGTACCAAGCGATACCGTAAAGTATGAGGTAGATAAGGCAAGTGGAATTTTAAAAGTAGATAGGCCACAGCAGTTTTCGAATGTGTTTCCGGCATTGTATGGTTTTGTGCCGCAAACATATTGTGCCGAAGCTGTTGCTGCCTTTTGTATGGAGCAAACCGATAGAAGCGGTATAAAAGGCGATGGCGATCCCTTAGATATTTGTGTGCTGAGTTCTGTGAATATTCCACACAGTAATATTTTGGTAAAGGCAGTGCCAATTGGCGGTTTTAGAATGATAGACCGCAATGAGGCAGACGATAAAATTATTGCCGTAATGAAAGACGATCCGCTCTATGGTTCATGGAAATCGTTGACCGATGCCAATGAATTGGTAATAAACAGAATGAAACATTACTTCCTTACATATAAGGATATGCCGGGTTTTCAAAAAAAGGTGGAGATTACACATACCTACGATAAACACGAGGCTATAGAAGTAATAAACCGAAGTGTTTCGGATTACGAAAAGCACTTCGGTTCATAATTGTAGTTATGGTTTGCTTGTATTAAGCATCTACTCTTGCATACTTGGCATGTGCCTCAATAAATTCTCTGCGAGGCGGCACTTCATCACCCATTAACATGCTGAATATGCGGTCGGCTTCGGCAGCACTTTCTATGGTTACCAGTTTAAGTGTGCGGCTTTCCGGGTTCATGGTTGTTTCCCAAAGTTGTTCGGCATTCATTTCTCCCAAACCTTTGTAGCGCTGGGTGTGTACTGTATCTCTATTTCCACCTTTTGCGAGGCGTTCAATGGCTGCTAAGCGTTGTGGTTCTGTCCAGCAATATTCTTGCTCTTTCCCCTTTTTTACTAAGTAAAGTGGAGGCATGGCAATATAAATTCTGCCTTGCTCTACTAAACTTTTCATGTAGCGGAAGAAGAAGGTAAGAATAAGTGTTGTAATGTGCGAGCCGTCCACATCGGCATCACACATAATGATAATTTTATGATAGCGAAGTTTTTCGGTATTGAGTGCTTTACTGTCTTCGGCAGTGCCAATGCGCACACCTAAGGCTGTAAAAATGTTTCGTATTTCATCGTTATCGTAAATCTTGTGTTCTAAGGCTTTTTCTACGTTTAAAATTTTACCTTTTAATGGTAAAATAGCTTGGAAATTGCGATCGCGACCTTGCTTAGCGGTACCACCCGCAGAGTCGCCCTCTACTAAATATATTTCGCAGGCAGAAGGGTCTTTGCTGCTGCAATCGGCCAGCTTGCCGGGTAGGCCGCCTCCGCTTAGTGCGCCCTTACGTTGCACCATTTCGCGTGCTTTACGCGCTGCGTGGCGTGCGGTAGCTGCTAAAATTACTTTGTCGAAAATTATTTTTGCCAGCTTTGGATTCTCTTCTAAAAAGTGTTCTAAAACTTCACCAAAAACGGTATCTACCACACCGCTTACTTCGCTGTTGCCTAATTTGGTTTTGGTTTGGCCTTCAAACTGAGGTTCGGGAACTTTTACTGAAATAATAGCCGTTAAGCCTTCGCGAAAATCATCTCCGCTTACTTCAATTTTTACTTTTTCAAACAGTTTGTTTTTATCGCCATAAGACTTAAAAGTTCTGGTGAGTGCTCTGCGGAAACCGGCAACGTGTTGTCCGCCTTCTATGGTGTTGATATTGTTTACGTAGCTGAAAATATTTTCGCTGTAAGAAGTATTGTATTGCATAGAAACTTCTACGGCTACCATATCGCGTGCGCCTTCTACATAAATTGGCTCAGGTATAAGTGGTTCGCGTGTGCCATCCAAAAATTTTACAAACTCTACCAAGCCGCCTTCGCTGTAAAAGAAGTTAGAGCGGGCATTTCCATTGTCGTCTTTTTCGCGCTCATCGGTAAGTGTAAGTTTAATGCCTTTGTTTAAGTAAGCAAGTTCGCGAATACGCGCTTGCAATGTATCGTAGTTGTAAACAGTAACGGAGAAAATAGTTTCATCGGGTTTAAAGGTTACTATGGTGCCGCGATAGTCTGTGGTGCCAATTTCTTTTACAGAATAAAGCGGTTTGCCTATGCCGTATTCTTGCATGTATTTTTTGCCACCGCGGTGTACTTCTACTTGCATGTGTGTGGAAAGAGCGTTTACACAACTTACGCCCACACCGTGCAAACCTCCCGAAACTTTGTAAGAATCTTTATTGAATTTACCTCCGGCATGGAGTACGGTCATTACCACTTCTAATGCACTGCGCCCTTCTTTTTCGTGCATATCTACGGGAATACCGCGGCCATCGTCTTTTACGGTTATAGAGTTGTTTTCGTGGATGGTAACAAAGATATTTTGTGCGTGTCCGGCCAGGGCTTCGTCTATAGAGTTATCTACCACTTCGTAAACCAAGTGGTGTAGTCCTTTTACACCCGTGTCGCCAATATACATGGCTGGGCGTTTACGCACGGCTTCTAAGCCTTCCAGTACTTCAATACTATTGGCAGAGTATTCTTTAGTTGGAGTGGGGGTGGTTGCGGTGGTTTCTAATTCTGTACTCATATTTAATTTTCACTGATATAACTTGGCGAAAGTAAGTATTTAAAACGGCTTTTTGGAGTGCGATTGCCAGCGGGAAAAGAGTTGTTGAAAAGTTGTGTTGTACTGCCCTAGAACCAACAAAAAAAGCCGCCCTAAAAGAGCGGCTTTGCAAAATAATTAACTCAATTATTCTGTTACCCATTTGCCTCCGCCAGCTTCGCATCCAAGTTTAGCTGCATCGTAAACGGTTTGGTTGTCTTTTTCGCAGTACTTTACACCTGTTTTACTGCCGTTTATAGAACATTGGCCACATTTTTTACAAGATTGTGCGCCTGCAAGAATGGCAACTACTGCCAAAACTGATAATACTTTTTTCATAACTAATTGTTTAGGTTAATTGAATGGAGCAATTTTAGGAATACTTTTGTTAAGAAGAAAACCCAAGGTAAGAATTGGCCAAAAATGTCTTATTTCTGAATAAATCTGCGGTAATAGCAAAAGCCAAAAAGTAGGGCGCCTGCAACTATCATCATATTTCCCGATGCTAAGTAAGCATCGGAGGTCATGCGCAAGCCAATTCCCCAAAAGAGAATAATGAGTGCCAGAATCAGGAGTCCTTCGGTTAAGCTGTGCTTCATATTTCCTTTTATATAGGTGAATACTGCGCCAAACCTACAAAAATTATTGTTAGTAAAGTTTTTTGGAGTGATTGAAAGTTTAAACAAAGAACTTTGTGTAGGAAAGATATTTGTTAAAAATACTACTTTGTATTGCATAGTACATTGCGATGATTATATATTTGCACTGTAAACGAAAAAATAGCAGTGATTATGAAATTTATAGCAATGAATATGATGGCGGCACTAATGATTTCGAGCAGTAGTGCCTTTGCGGTAGCCCCCGAGTTAGATACCAATACACAATATGTAGAACATGAAGTTGCCAATTTGCTGGGTAGTAAACTTACTTTTCCTAAGTTTTTATTGTTAGAACATAGCAATACTGCGTTGGCAGATGTTTCATTTAGATTAAATGAGCACGGACAGGTAGAAGTAGTAGCTATTGATAATGCCAGCGAAGCACTCAAGGCAGAAGTAAGCGCACAACTTTCATCCATTCAACTAAGTGAATTTGCCGATAATGCCGCAAAAACATACAAAGTAAGGATACGCTTTAAAGTTCAATAACATTAAAATACAATGCAATTATGGATATAGAAAACAGCAAAGCTCAAATGCGGAAGGGAGTGCTGGAGTTGTGCATACTTGCGGTGCTCAACGAAGGCGAGCACTACCCGACCGAAATTTTGGAGCAAATGAAGAATGCCGATTTGCTGGTGGTAGAGGGAACCATTTACCCTTTGCTTACCCGCTTAAAAAATGAAGGGTTATTAAATTACCGTTGGGTTGAATCTACGGGTGGACCACCCCGAAAGTATTTTACACTTACTGCCGATGGTAAAAACTTTTTACAGCAACTAAAAAATGCCTGGCGCGAAATGAACGATGCTGTAAGTAAAATAGTAGAGAAGTAACTTTTAAATAATTACTAATAAAGACACAAAATGAAAAAAACAATAAGTATCAATTTAGGAGGAATTGCCTTTACCATAGATGAAGACGCTTACTTAATGCTACATGAATATATTGAATCTATTGGTCGGCATTTGGGCAATAGCGATGCCACTAAAGAGGTAATTCAAGATATTGAAGCACGCCTTGCAGAACTGTTTTCTACCGGAAAAAATACGGCAAAAGATGTAATAAACCTGCAGCAAGTAGAAGCTGCCATTACAGCAATGGGCAAGCCGGAAGATATTGCCGGAGCTACTGAAGTTAAAGGCGAGTCGACAAGTGCCGTACCTCCTACGGGCAATGCTACAGCCGGTCGCGTTGCACGCAAGCTGTACCGCAACTCAGACGATAAAAAAGTGGGAGGCGTAATTTCCGGTATCAGCGCTTATTTGGGAATAGAAGATTCTATTTGGCTCAGGTTGGTAGCCATTGTGTTTATATTCTTCAGTTTAGGTACTACTGCATTGGTGTATCTTATTTTATGGATAATAATACCCGAGGCCAAAACTACCTCGCAAAAGTTAGAAATGAAAGGTGAGCCAATTACCTTAGATAATATTCAAAAAGAAGTAAGTGAAGCTGCCAGTAGGCTAAATAACTGGAGCAGGCAAGAAAGCGTTGGCGAGCGCTTGGTGGCTTTAATAGCTGCCTTGTTTAAAATTGCCATGAAAATTGTGGCGGTATTTGTGATAATAGTGATACTGTTTATGCTCTTTGGTTTTATTGCTGCATCTGTGGGTGTACTGTCGTTTGCATCGCTGCCATCGGTTCAAAAATTAGCAAGTGTTTATGCCGAAAACGGTACCATGGCAATTATCGGTATTGTTGGTATTATATTAGTAGTATTGATGCCATTGCTCGGAATGCTTTATGGCGGAGTAAGAGTATTGGTGGGCACGGGTGGCAGAAGTTCAAGATTAAAATGGATATTCAGCACAGGCTTTTTAATTGGCTTACTGCTATTGGCAATTACAGCCATCAATTTTGGAATAAACTTCAGAGCCACCGGAAATGTAAAAGAGCAATATACTTTAATGCAGCCCGCTGCGGGGAATTTATTTGTTCAGCTTTCAGACTCCAGCGGTGTGGTATTTGATGAAGAAGCAGAAGATTCTTACGACAGCCAAATCTTTGTAAATGGCGAAATGCCTGAAACCCGCACAGGATATAAAATAGGGCGTCCTCATTTAAAGTTGATGGTTTCAAAAGATACTTCATTTTATATTGAAAAACTTATTGTGGCAAAGGGAAAAAGCAAAGCCGCAGCCATTGGAAATGCCCGTGCCGTAAATTACAACTTTACACAAGTAGATACAATACTCAATTTAAATACATACGCAGAGGTGAAAAAGGGAAGCAAGTGGCGCAACCAAAATGTATTTATTCACTTGGCTATACCTGAGGGAAAATTGGTGCATTTTGCCAATAACATAGATTACCTTCCGGCTACCGTAAAAGGCGATGATACGTATGACAATACTTATTTCGCCAATACTTTGTGGACTGTAAAATCGGGTAAAGTAGTTTGCTTAAATTGCGAAGATGAGGATGGTGATGCTGTACTCGCTCCGCCTCCACCTTTGCCGCCACATACCCCGGAAGCTGTTCACATTAAAGCATCGGGCAAGGAAACAAAAATTACTACAGAAAAAGGTGAAGTTACCGTACAAACTACTGATGGGAAAGAAGGTAAGGAGGTTGAAATTAAAGTACGCGAACGAAAGTAACAACCTTATTCTAAACTACTTCCAGCTTCATCTTTGGAAGGTTTACAAAAGCGGGGCACTTTGCAAATGCAAGGTGCCTTTTATTTTGCTTTTTGCTGTTTCTTTTGAATGAGCAAACGCATAATAAAGTGCATATCTTCTAAGAAGGTATGTGTTTTGGTTTCGCCCCAAGTTTTTATCAATTCACCAATAAATTTAGTTTGCTGTTTTTTAAGCAACTCAATTAAAGCAACACCTTGCTTAGAAAGTGTAATTAACACGGAGCGATTATCGTTTGGGTTCTTTTTAAGTTCAACATAGCCAAACTTCTCTAAGTCTTTAGCCATTTTGCTTACAGCCTGTTTGGTAATTTGAATTTTTTCAGCCAGTTGGTTAATGGTAACGCCTTGAGCGCCAACATTCATAAGAATTGCCACATACTGCATAGAAAAGTTAGGGAAGCCCTTTTCTTTTACCACTTCCAGCAGCTGCTCCGCCATAAAACGGTAGGTAATGCCCACAAGCCTTCCAAAATGTTCAGGCTTGGGTTCAATATGGCATAGAATGGAATCCTGATTGCTCATGCTGCAAAGTTAAAAAAATATTATTAGTCAATTTGATTGACTTTATTGTCAACTAAGTTTACATTTGCTCCCGAAAATTTACAAAGTGGAAAAGAAAAAAATTATTCAAACCGTTGTATTGGGTGCCATTGTATTGGGAGGAGGCATGTGGGGCTATCAAAAAGTAATGCACCATCTGCACTACGAAACTACCGATAATGCACAAGTAGAAACAAAAGTTACGCCAGTATTGTCCAGAATTGCGGGCTATGTAGATTCGGTAGCTATAGATGATTATGCAACTGTAACTAAGGGAGAAAGGCTGGTAGTTATAGACAAAAGGGAATACGAAATTGCGGTAATACAAGCAGAGGCAGATTTACTGCAATCGCGGGCCGATTACGAGAATGCACAAGCCGGATATGGCAATGCACTTCAAAATGTAAAAGTAGCCGATACCAATATTGAGTTAGCAAAAGTAAGAGCCAATAAAGCAGCAAGCGATTACGAGCGCGACAAAAAATTATTTCAAGACCAGAGTATTACCCAAAAGCAAATAGACGATTCAAAGGCAAACTTTGATATACAGCAAAAATCGGTTTCAACTGCAGTGGAGCAGGCAAAACTTGCCAATTCTTCATTGCGTGTGTACGAAGCTCAAATTCGCAAAACCGAAGCCTTACTAAAGGTGAAAGAAGCTGCAGTAGAGAATGCAAAGTTGCGTTTGTCGTACACTTCTATTACAGCGCCCGAAAGTGGAAAAATAGGCAAATGCAATGTGCAGCCCGGGCAATATATACAGCCGGGTCAGCCGTTGTTTTCCATTGTAAACAGTCATGATTTTTGGGTAATTGCCAATTTTAAGGAAACCCAAATAGAAAAGATGCAAATTGGCCAGGAGGTAGATATTAAGCTAGATGCCTATCCTTCCAAAAAAATTACAGGAAAAATTGCATCGCTTTCCGAAGCCACCGGAGCCAAGTTTTCTTTATTGCCGCCCGATAATGCTTCGGGTAACTTCATAAAGGTTACACAGCGCGTGCCGGTGCGTATAAACATTGTAGATGTAGATGCACTAAAGGAAATCCTTAAAGCCGGATTGAGTGCAGAAATTGAAGTAAAAGTGAATTAGCAAGCCTTTAGTGAGCAGTATGAGTTTTGGGAAAATAATTATTGTACTTACCGTAATTACGGCAGCTATCATGGAAATGATAGACACCACTATTGTAAACGTGGCATTGTACCATGTAAGTGGTAGCTTGGGTGCTTCTGTAGAAGATGCTTCGTGGGTAATTACGGCTTACGCCATTGCCAATGTAATTGTAATTCCACTTACAGGATTTTTTCAAAAATACTTTGGGCGAAAAAACTATTTCGTTGGCTCTATTATACTTTTTACGGTGGCTTCATTTTTTTGCGGCACCAGTACTAATTTATGGGAGTTGGTGTTTTTTCGTTTTCTGCAAGGAATTGGAGGTGGCGCATTGCTTTCTGTTTCGCAAGGAATACTGTTCGATACATTTTCGGTAGAGCAGCGACCCATAGCCTCGGCACTGTTTGGAATGGGAATAGTAATGGGGCCAACCTTAGGCCCTACTTTGGGTGGAGTAATTGTAGATAATTTTCATTGGGGCTGGATATTTTTTGTGAATGTGCCAATTGGCATTGCAGCTGCATTGCTCTCTATTTTCTTCTTAGAAAAAAGTGAGTCGGAAAAGAATATAGATCGCAAAGCCATAAGCGTAGATTATATTGGGTTGGTATTGCTCTGTATTGGTATTGGCAGTTTGCAATATGTATTGGAGCGTGGGCAAGAAGAAGATTGGTTCGAAAGTAGAACCATACTGTATTTGTTTTTTACAATGGCAATTGGCTTGCTTGCATTTGTTTTTTGGGAATTGAAGCAAGAGCACCCAATTGTAGATTTAAGAGTGCTTAAAAATAGAAACCTTGCAGTTACAACCTTCTTTACGTTTGTTGTTGGGTTTGGCTTGTTTACCTCTGTTTATGCATATCCGCTCATGGTGCAAAGAGTGGCCGGATACACCACTACGCTCACAGGTATTTCGCTTATTACAGGCTCGCTTGTTTCTATTGTAATAATGCCGGTGGTGGGTAGAATGATGACCAAAGGCATTTCGCCAAGTTTATTTGTATTTATTGGTATGATGGCTTATGTGCTGTTTAGTTTTATCATGAGTTTGCAATCTGCCGATACGCCTTATTATTCGTATATGATAATTCTTATGCTGCGTGGTGTTGGCATGTCTATGTTGATGGTTCCACTTACCAATCAGGCAGTAGTAGATTTAAAACCATCGGAGTTTCCGGCAGGTATTTCTATGATAAATATGATTAGGCAAATTGGCGGATCGGTAGGTATAGCCATTACCAATACATGGATTGCGCACCGCTTTGCCATGCACCGAAACGATTTGGTTACCAATATATCAACCGATAATCCGGTGTATAATACCATATCCGATGGCATTACAAAAAACTTGCTTTCGCAGGGTGTTAATGCGTTGAATGCTCCAAGTGCAGCACTAAAAATGATAGAAATGAATGTTACTAAACAGGCGTATTTGCTTTCGTATTTAGATACCTTTTTTCTGGTAGGCGTATTTTTCGTTGCCGTATTGCCGCTAATAGTTTTACTAAAAAATAAATCAATATCTCAGGAGCAGGCTGCAAAAGTTGCCGAAGAGAGCCATTAAATAATATTGAAATGAAAAAGTATAGTTCACTCTTTATGTTCATGATGCTTGTCTGCTTAGGCAATGCGCAAACCTTAAACGAGCTTATAGGAAGTGCAGTAACCAACTATCCTAAAATAAAAGAATTGAAGGGAAATGTAGCATTGGCAGATGCTAAAATACAATTGGCAAAGAGCGGCTACCAGCCTAATATCGCTATCAACGGAAGTTACAACTATGTGGCTCCGGTGAGCAAGGCAAATTTTTTGGGAAACGAAATTCAATTTCAACCTAATCATAATTACAATACCTACTTATCTGTAAACCAAACTATTTGGGATTTTGGACGAACCAATGCCAGTGTGCAAAGAGCAAAAGAAGAGCAAGCACAAGTTAAAGAAAATCTCAAAGCAAGCGAGCTGGGTTTGGCATACCAAGTTGCAGTATTGTATAATAATATAGTGCTGCTGCAAAAGAATATTGCATTGCAAGATGCCCAAATAAAATTGGCATACGACAACTATAAACTGGTAGAAAATAAAATAAAAAACGGAGATGCGCTTAGCTACGATTTAGTGAATGCCGATGTGCGCGTAAAGGTTGCAGAAAACAAAAAGGTGGATTTACTGAACCAATTAGAAAAGCAGCTGAATCTATTGAAATTCTATACAGGCAATGAACAAGCGCAAGTAACCGCAACTTCATTTGAATCGGGGAAAGATGCAGCAAGCAATGCCACTTCCGGAAACATGGATATAGCATTGGCAAATAGCAGACTACATGCCGCGCAGGTAGATTACAAAACTTCTATTTCTAATTTTTTGCCCAACCTTTTTGCCAACGGAAATGCCGGTTGGAAAAATACCTACCTGCCCAATATAAAAGAGATGCGCTTTAACTATGTTGTAGGCGCAGGCTTAAATATTCCCATTTATGATGCAGGCAAAGCACTGGCGCAGCGCAAAATGGCAAAACTTGCCATAGAAACGGCAAAGCAAAATTTACTGTATGCACAGCAAGCTGCCAACAAAGATGTGCTGCAGGCACAGGCCGATTTTAATGCTAACCAAACGCGCCTTCAAAATACCGCTGCTATTGTAAAGCAAGCCGAAGCTGCTTTCAACTTGGCTCAGTCGCGCTACAAAAACGGAACTCTCACCTGGCTCGATTTAGAAAATGCACGCATTAGTGCCGAAGATGCACGCTTTTCGCTTATTCAGCTAGAATACCAACTGGCATTGAATAAATTAGAAATGAACCGTATTGCCGGAGTGCGCTTTTGGGAAGGGCAGTAGCGGTTTATATAGATTAGGTCGGTTGTTTAGTATCAACACGGTTGTTTGTTACACTTGCACCTAGCGGTCAATCTACACAGCCGATGTATTCCCACTATTTTTTTTCTGGAAACCTATTACAAAAATCAGCCACGCTATAAGCGCAAAAAGGCTAGCAGCCAAAATAGGAAGTGCCGCGTTATAGCTAACTAAAACACCTGCTATAAGTGGAGGCAAGGCAAACGCCACACTCTGTACCGATTGCTGAATACCTAGAATTTCGCCCTGTGTTTCTTTAGAACTAAGCTGCGAAACAATACTTGTAATGTTGGGTTGCGTAATACCCTGTGCCAATGCAATAAATGGTTGAATAAGCAATTGCCATTTCCATTGGTTAGGGAAAACAATTAGAACCAAAGCGCTCGCCATCATTAGTAAACTTATGCGCAGCACGCTTGGCGGAGCCAATCTCGATGCTAAAAAACGAGTAACCACACCTTGTGTAAAGGCAATCCAAATGCCAATATACCCAAAGAGCATTCCAATATCTTTTTGCGAAAAGTCGAATTGCTTAATCAGATAAACCTGAAAGAATTGCATAAAGAAACTAAAGCCAAAAGTTTGAAAGAAGATGGTGAGTAAAATAACGCGCATTTCTTTTAGTTGGAATGCACGTTTTAAATTTTGTATGCCCAACCATAAGCTCACATGGCGGTTGCTTGCTGGTTTAAATGTTTCGGGGAATTGCTTAGCCACATAGTAAAAATTTACTACCGAAAGAAATGCAGTAAACCAAAGTGGCGTAGCAAAATTGAACCATGGGAACCAGGCATTGGGTGCTGCCAGCACACCGCCAATAAATGGACCTAAGATAAAACCTAAGCCGAATGCAGTGCCAACTAAGCCAAAGTTTTTAGCACGGTCTTTTGGTTCGCTAATATCTGCGAGTGCAGCCAATACAATGGCAATATTGCCGCCCATAAAGCCGGGTAAAATACGCGCAATAAACAGCAGCCACAGCAACTTAAAATGAATAGCTATTGCAAAGCATACATAACCAATAAAAGTGCCGGCAATGCTTATTTGTAAAATACGTTTTCTGCCTTTTTTATCGGCAAGTGCACCTAAAATTGGTGCGCCAAAAAACTGAGCTGCAGCAAAGGAAGCTGCCAATACACCATAGATAACATTGCGCTGCGCCTCTGTAATTTCTGGCGCAATCATGCCATGTTCGTTTCTAATAATAAGTGGTGCAAAAATTGGAATAATGATTCCCACACCCAGCATATCTATAAAAACGGTAATAAATACAGCTAAAAGAGGCGATATCTTTTTTTTAGGCATCAGTTGTTTTCAATAAAAAAAGCCTCTCGGTATTCGAAAGGCTTTTCTATAAGTTAAAGAATAAGTTGCAAATTATGCTTCGGCAACTACCGGAAGCACGTGTACAAATCTTCTATCGTTTTTACCCTTTTTAAAGGTTACTACACCTTCGGTAATAGCAAAAATAGTGTGATCTTTTCCAATATCAACACCTTTTCCCGGGTGGTAAGCGGTGCCTCTTTGTCTTACAATAATATTTCCGGGAGCGGCAACATCACCACCAAAGATTTTAATTCCCAAGCGTTTGCTATGCGATTCTCTTCCGTTCTTTACCTTACCTTCACCTTTCTTATGAGCCATTTCTGTATCTTTTTATGGTTTAGAAATTTAATTATCCTATGCTTTCAATTGAAATTTGAGTAAGCGACTGGCGATGACCTTTAGTGAGTTTGTAGCCTTTTCTGCGTTTTTTCTTAAAAATGGTTACTTTGTCATCTTTTACATGGCTAAGAATCTTAGCATTTACTTTTACTCCGTTTACGGTTGGAGCACCAACAGAAACATTTGAGCCATTTTGGGTTAGCAACACTTTGTCAAAAGAAACGCTATCGCCCTCTTTTCCTTCTAAGCGGTGCACATAAACCTTTTTACCGGCTTCTACTTTAAATTGTTGTCCCTGAATTTCAACTATTGCGTACATGATTCCAAAATTTTTGGGGTGGCAAAGGTATCCTTTTCTTTTGTTTTTCCAAACGTTGGTTGTTTTTTTCGTTTAGAAATTCAGAAAATATGCGATTTGCCGATTTTATTAAGCTGTCAATTAAAAACGTTTTCTAATATCTTCCAGTTCTCCTTTTGGAATTGCTGAAATAAGTTTTTGGGTATATTCCTTCTGCGGATTGTTGTAAATTTCATCGCTGGAACCCATTTCTTCAATTTTCCCTTTATTCATTACAACCATGCGGTCGCTCATAAATTTCACCACGCTTAAATCGTGCGAAATAAAAATATAGGTAAACTTAAATTCTTCTCGTAACTGAATAAGCAAATTGAGTACTTGTGCTTGTACCGACACGTCTAATGCACTCACAGATTCATCGCAAATAATAAATTTGGGATTGAGTGCCAAGGCACGGGCTATACAAATTCTTTGGCGCTGACCTCCGGAAAATTCGTGTGGGTAGCGGTAAAAGAATTCAGGCTTCATATTTACTTTTCCGAGCAGTTCAACTACTTTTTCTTTTCGCTCTTTTTCGTTGCTGTAAATACCGTGTACGCTCATGGGTTCCATAATGGCATCGCCAATGGTAATGCGTGGGTTGAGCGAAGAATATGGGTCTTGGAATATAATTTGAAGGTTTTTGCGCACATCCATCATTTCTTTGTTGGAAAGCGAGAGCAGGTCTTTTCCATCAAAAATAATTTTGCCGGAAGTGGCAGGTGCCAATCTAAGAATGGTGCGTCCTAAGGTTGTTTTTCCGCAACCGCTTTCGCCTACCAGGCCTAAGGTTTCTCCCGGATACACATCAAACGAAACATCATCTACCGCTTTTACATATTCCACGGTATTGCCCATAAAATCTTTTTTTACGGGAAACCATGTTTTTAAATTTTCAACTCTTAAAACCGGCTCTTGTTTCAAGAGTTTTTCTCTGCGTTCATCGGTTACTTTAGGATCGATTACTACTGCCTTAATGGCATCTTCTACTGAGGTGTTTAGTTCTTCAATGGAGCCGTCTTCTTTTTCGCGCATAAAATCTACTACGGTAGGTAGTTTGCTTAGGCGCTTGCCCAGTGGCGGGCGGCATGCCAATAAACTGCGGGTGTAGGGGTGTTGCGGGTTGCTGAATATCTCTAATACGGTTCCTTGCTCTACAATTCTTCCTTTGTACATTACTAAAACCCTGTCGGCAATTTCGGCAATTACTCCGAGGTCGTGGGTTATGAACATAATAGCACTGTCTATTTCGTGCTTAAGTTGGTACATTAAATCGAGAATGGTTTTTTGCACCGTTACGTCTAGTGCGGTAGTTGGCTCATCGGCTATAAGTATGGATGGGTTGCAACTCATTGCCATAGCAATCATTACACGTTGTTTTTGCCCGCCCGAAAGTTGGTGTGGGTAGGCATCTAAAATACGTTGCGGATTGGGCAAGCGCACTTTTTCAAACATTTTTAGGGTAATGTCTTTTGCTTGCTGCTTGTTTACTTTTTGGTGTAGTAAAATAGCCTCCATTACCTGGTCGCCACAAGTAAAAACGGGATTGAGCGAAGTCATGGGTTCTTGAAAAATCATGGCAATTTCGTTGCCGCGATAGTGGCGCATGTCTTTATCGGCAATTTGTGCTAAATCTACCTGTTTGCCATCGCGCGTGTTGTATAGTATTTGCCCGCTTGCAATTCTACCCGGAGGGTTAGGTATTAGGCGCATAATAGATAGGGAAGTTACGCTCTTGCCGGATCCCGATTCGCCTACTATTCCAATGGTTTCGCCTTTGTTTAGTGTAAACGAAACATCGTTCACAGCTTTTACAATACCGCTATCTGTTTTAAACTCGGTAACTAAATTCTTTACGTCTAAAAGAAGTTTGCTCATGTTCTAATTAAGATGGGCAAACGTAATTTAATTTACATAAAATACCGCTACAAACTTCTAAATGTACTTCCCAACTGCTAGGTATAGTGTGTTTTCCAATTAGCACACTTTAGAATATTTTGTTAAGAAACCAAACGGTGTTTTTTCGTTTATTTCTGCCATGCTTAATACTTTAGAACATTGAATATTGATGATGAATTTTAAATTTTTGTTTTTAGGCGCTTTTACTGCTGTGGTAATGGTATCTGCCTGTAATACTTCTAAGCAGAGTATAAAGCAGCCACAAGCGTATGTTGGAGTAATGGAGGAGGATACTTTAGAGGAAATAACGCTTAATTTTCAGAAAGAAAGAACCTACCGTGCATCGTATCCAATGGTGTTTAACTTGTTGCATACCAAACTGGAAGTTCAAGTAGATTGGGAAAAGAAATATTTGCCGGGCAAGGCAACGCTTACGCTGAAACCGCATTTTTATCCGGCCGATACTTTGGTACTCGATGCTAAAGGCATGGCAATAATCGAAGTAGCTCTTTTAGAAAGAAATGCACTCCCCAAGCCGATGGCATACTCGTACGATAGCCAGCAGATAAGAATACCACTCGGCAAATTCTATACAGCAAAAGATACGCTGCGAGTTTTTATAGATTATGTTTCAAAACCGGATGAGCGCAAAGCCGGAGGCTCCGTAGCTATTTCCAGCGATAAAGGTTTATACTTTATCAACCCATCGGGCAAAGAAGCTGGAAAGCCCATACAGCTTTGGACACAAGGTGAAACCGAAGCAAGTTCTTGTTGGTTTCCAACTATTGAAGCTACCAACCAGCGTTGTACCGATGAAATTGCTATTACCTGCGAAAAGAAATATACCACACTTTCCAATGGTATTCTTACTGCTACTAAAGACTTGGGTAATGGTTTGAAAACAGATACGTGGGTAATGGATTTGCCGCATGCTCCATACTTGTTTATGATTACAGTTGGTGAGTTTGCAGTAATAAAAGACAAGTGGCGAAATATTGCGGTAGATTACTACGTGGAACCGGAATATGCTGCTTATGCCAAAGATATTTTTGGCAATACGCCAGAAATGATGGAGTTCTTCTCGAAACGTTTGAATTATACCTATCCGTGGCAGAAGTATTCGCAGGTAATAGTGCGCGATTATGTAAGCGGAGCTATGGAAAATACTTCGGCTTCACTTTTTGGTGAATTTGTGCAGCGCAATAAGCGCGAATTGATGGATTTGAATTTTGAAGATGTTGTGGCACACGAACTTTTTCACCAATGGTTTGGCGATTTAGTTACGTGCGAAAGTTGGAGCAATTTGCCATTAAACGAATCTTTTGCCAACTATGGCGAATACTTGTGGGCCGAACATAAGTACGGACAAATGGAAGCAGATAGGATGCTACAGCAAAATTTAAAGCGCTACATAGATGAGTCGCAAAATAAAAATGTAGATCTCATCCGCTTTTATTACGATGACAGAGAAGAAATGTTTGATCGCCACAGCTACGAAAAAGGAGGGCATGTGCTGCACATGTTGCGCCATATTGTTGGCGATGAAGCATTTTTTAAATCGTTGGAATTGTATTTAAAAACTTACGCATTTCAATCGGTAGAAATTCATCAGTTGCGCATGGCTTTTGAAGCAGTAACAGGGCGCGATATGAATTGGTTTTTCAACCAATGGTTTTTAAATAATGGACATCCCAAACTCAACTTTACGTACGCTTATGAAAAAGATACTGCGTATGTGATTGCAGAACAAAAGCACAATACCGATAAGGAGTTTATATACGAACTGCCATTTAAAATTCAACTTTGGAATGGCACTGCTACAACTACTTATCCGGTAACTCTAAAGCACGCCCGCGATACTTTTAAATTTTATTCAAAGGCTATTCCCGATTTAATTGATGCCGATGCCGATAGGGTACTGCTCTGTGGAAAAAAAGAAAACAAGCGTTTAGATGAGTATGTGTTTCAATACCAAAAGCATCCACTTTTTACAGCTAAAATGGAAGCACTGCAAAAACTAAAAGATGCGCAAAACGAAAATGTAAATGCCAAAAGCACCCTTATTGCCGCATTGAGCGATTCATTTTATTTTATTAGAAAATATGCAGTAGAGCATATTAAATTCAATGCAGATTCTGCACCCGAAATTGTTGCCAAAGTTAAAAGCATGGCATTGAGCGATAAGCACCCCAACGTACGCACCGCTGCGGTGCAAAAGATTTCAAAAATAAAGAATAGAGATTTGCTTGAAACTTTCATTAAGTGTTTAAGCGATAGTTCTTACGCCACTCAGTCCGAAGCACTAAAGGCAATCAATGCAATAGATACAGCTATGGCTATGCAGTTGGCAAAACCATTTGAAGGAGAAGCTTCGTATGATTTAAACGATGCCGTTTGCGCCATTTATGCTGCCTCCACTTCCGAAAAATACAACAACTTCTTTTTAAAGAAATTTACTACCGTAAAAGGATATGGGAAATATCCACTCATGTATCACTATGCCCACTATCTTTTTAACATGAATAAATCAACCATTCTAAGCGGAGTGGAAACCTTGAAACTGCAAGCGCTTGGTACTGAAACTAAGTTGCTGGCATCTGCAGGGAAAGGAGCCATAAAGCGAATTGTAAAGCAGTTTGAAGAAAAGAAGAAAGCCCTAAATTCGGATGCAGCTAGTGGATTGGCAGCCGATTACGACACTATTATTACAGCAGCCAACGAGGCCATAAGCGCTATCAATAAAAAAACAGAAGAAGAAAAGAAAAACTAAGTGAGCCGCCACACACCATATAGCAATCTCAGCGATGAAGAGTTGGTACACCGCTACCGAAACTCTTACGACTTGGCGTATGTGGGAGAATTATACCACCGCTATACACATTTGGTATATGGTGTGTGCTTAAAGCATTTTAAAAATGAAGCCACTGCAAAAGATGCAGTAATGCAAATTTTTGAAAAACTAATTACCGATTTAAAGAAACATCATATTGCGGTATTTAAACCCTGGTTGCATACCGTAGTGAAAAACCATTGTATGATGCAGTTTAGAAGCAATACCACAGCTACTAAGCGCCAGCAAGAATACAAGCAAGAAGTACAGAATGAAACCAGCTTTGATGTGGAAAATCAGTTGGAATTGCATCTTGAAGCAGCAGAAGAAAAAGAATGGTTCTTAACACACTTAAATGAAAGCATAGGAGAATTGCGCGATGAACAAAAAAAATGTATCGAATTGTTTTACCTAAAAGGCAATTCGTATCAAGAAATTAGCGAACTCACCGGCTTCTCATTAAATGAAGTAAAGAGCTATATTCAAAACGGAAAGAGAAATTTAAAGAACATTATCATAGAAAAACATGAGCGGGCAAAAAAGAAATAACATGCCACTCACACAACAAGGAGTGATAACAGAAGAAGCCATGTTGGCTTATCTGAAGGGCGAACTATCACCCGAACTCACTGCACAGTTTGAACAACTTCTGGCAGACGATCCTTTTGCGCACGAAGCTATGGGAGGGCTGCAAGCTGCCAATCCCAATACATTAAAAACCACATTCGCAACCATCTCACAGCAAGTAGAGGAAAAAACAGGTGCTACTAAGCAAGTTGCAACCGTTTCGTTTTATGGTATTGCACGTTATGCGGCCGCAGCAGTTTTAATAGTGGGGCTTATTGGTTTTGCATTCTTAATTACAAACTACTTTAATAAGCAAGCAAACCAAGTTGCATTAAGTAAAGAAGAGTCGTTGCCACAAGCTACAGAGGCAACTCCATTATTTAACGAAACCCAAGAACCTACCGTAGTACCAGATACTATTGCGCCAGCTCAAGATTCGCTTGCGGTGGCAGCTCCGGTTGTAGAGAATATACAGGAAGAAGCCGATATGGCTGCCGAAACAAGCGAAACCAGTATGGCTGCCAAGGCTGTGCAAAGCAAGCAAATAGCAATTGCCGCACCCACCGCCCCACCTGCTATAAGTACTGTTTCGGGAACTGAAGCAAAGAAAGCCGATGCAAGAATGCAGGCAACAAAATTGGCAGAGAAAACAGCAAAAGAAACATCTGCAAAAGCCAAACAAACACCGATAGATCCAGCCAAACCTGTGGTAGCAGCAGATGCAAGCAAGCAAGAAAGCCAAGCTGTAGTATCACCAATTCAAAACAGCGCAAGTGGTGCTTCAGCCGAAAAACTGCCCGATAATATGGATGATGCCATGGAAAGTTTTAATAGCAGAGATTACAAGGCAGCTGCAAAAAAGTTCAATAAAATTGTAGATAAGGATCCATCAAATTTAGATGCTATATACTTTGAAGGTATAAGCCAGTTCATAAATGGCGACAACAACAAGGCACTTAAAAGTTTCGATAAATTGCTGGTAAAAGGTGCTAAGCACGCTGATGGCTCTAAGTGGTATAAAGCCCAAATTTTACTTAAAAAAGGTAAGAAAGAAGAAGCAAAAAAGCTATTGCATGAGTTGCAATCGGGTAATAGTAGCTTTAAAGACAGAGCCGTAAACAAACTGGAAGAAATAGAAAAATAACCAATAGCTTTTTATACTCCAAAGAGTTGCTGCATCAGTTCATTGCTAAATTTTCCTTCGGGGTCTAATCTCTGTTTAAGTTGTATAAAATCAGGTAATTTTTCGTATTGTTTTTCAAGATACTGTTTGTTTACCGTAAACTCTTTTCCCCAGTGCGGTCTGCCGGAGTGTTGTTGAGCGAAAGTTTCAAAATCGTGTAAAATATTTTCCCATTGCGAATCATAATGGTTGTAAGCTCCAATCCAAATGGTATTGCGTTGGTAACATTCGCTGAGCCAGAAATTATCGGCTTGTGTAAACCGTATTTCTTGAATAAAATTAAAGGTATGCGAGGTTTCGCTAAATAGTTTTTGGTAGTTGGTAAGAATTTCTTTGGCATCTTTTAAATCGAAAGCCCACTCTGTTTCTCTGTGTTTTGGTGGCTCCGGCACACGAAATACTTTAAAGCTTTTTTCAATTCTATGTAGAGGGTTATCAAACTGCGAAGTTAAAAGTGCATTAATGCGCGGGCGAAGTGAGGGAACTAAGTTCCCAATAAATACCAAGGTTCTATAACCTATTACCGATACAATTTCATCTTTAAAAATTTGACGAAAGCGGGAGTCGTTTACAGCATCTTGGGTTCTTTGGTAGGTGAATACTACTACATTTTTAGAGGGCGGCAACCACCAAATTTTAAAGTGGTGGTATTGCTCCAGCAGTTGGTCTAAGTTTTCTATTACGGTATGAAACGGAGAGGTGTATGTATGTTCTTTCAGATTAAAAGCACTGCAAAGTTGAAGCGTAACCTCAGAGATAATTCCTAATGTGCCAAGGTTGATGATAGCTGCATTAAATTCATCGGAGTCTTTGGTGAAAATGTGTTTAGTACCATCGGCTGCAATGATTGAAAACCGGAGTACTTGCGATGCCAAGCATTGGAATTGTTTTCCCGTGCCATGTGTGCCGGTACTCATTACTCCTGCAATAGATTGTTTATCTATGGAACCTAAATTGGAAAGTGCCAATTGGTGTTTATCTAAGAAAGCATTTAGTTGCCAGAGTTTTATGCCGCTTTGTACGGTAATGGTTTGGGCAGCAGTATCGAGTGCAATTACTTGTTGGTAATAATCTAAGTTTAGTAAAAGCTCTTGGGTGCTAAAGTGGTTGCTCCAAGAGTGCGCACTGCTTGCTATTCTTATGTTTTTATGTTGTTTTACGAGTTCAATTATTTCGGTTTCGGTATGTGGTTGCGCAAATAGTGGAGCTGTAAATTGAATATTGCCTGCCCAGTTTTTGAAGGCAATTGATGGTGATGTTTTTTTCATATGCGGTAATGAAGTTCATAAAAAAACCATTCCCAAAATAGGAATGGCTTTTTGTATTGTAATAGAAAATGTGCCTACCAAGTTACTTCTACCTTATCGCGCTCAATAATTTTGCGAAGGTTAATAAGTGCATAGCGCATTCTGCCTAAAGATGTATTGATGCTTACATTGGTGTAGGCTGCAATTTCTTTAAAACTGAAATCGTAAAAGTGGCGGAGCACAATTACTTCGCGTTGATCTGAAGGCAATTGTTCTAGTAAACTTTTAAGTTTATTCTCTTTAGATTCAATTTCCTCAAAATCGTGTTTGGGTTTGTCTTCCACACCAATGTATTTAAATATATCTTCACCGGTGCTGGTTGTTACGGTAATGCCGGGTGCATTTTTTGTTTTTCGAAAGTAATCTATGCAATGGTTGTGAGCAATTCTTAGCAACCAAGGGGCAAATTTTCCTTCTTCGTTGTAGTTGCCGCTACGCAGTTTATTGATGGCTTTAATAAAGACTTCTTGAAAAATATCTTCGGCAAGATACTTATCGCGCACCATTACAAAAATGGCGGTAAAGACTTTGTCTTTGTGGCGCAAAATAAGTGTTTCTAAAGCTGCTTCTTTACCATTTTGATATTGTTGCAGCAGCGCGTGGTCGCTTAAAGCATGAGCATTCATACGTGTTCTGTTTTTTAAGTGAACAAAATGTAGAACTCAATGCAATAGGCAGTAGCGTTGTTTTTTGTAGTTTGAAAAATAAAAATGAAAGCCATTCGTAAAATCGAAACTCGATTTAAAAACTAAGTACGATTTTATTTAGTGTAGATATATTGAATAGGCGAATGGTATAGTTGTGTTTACTTTCTTTTCAAAAAAATGTTACACGAAGTTAATCTTTTCAGCGAAAGTTCCAAATCTTCATTGAAAAAAATGCAGTATAGTTTATCGAACTAAAGTAATGGTTCCTTTCTTTTCAACTTCTTGGTCGTTGGTACAAATTCCTTTTACATACCAAACATACGCATCGGTTGGACACATTTGCCCTCGGAAAGTTCCATCCCAGCCTTCTTTAATATTATTGGTAGAAAACATTACGTTGCCCCATCGGTTGGTAACAATAAAGGAGGTAAGTTTTTTTAAAGCCTTTCCACGCACAAAGAGTTTGTCATTTAAATCATCGCCATTAGGTGTAAACACAGTTGGTATGAAAATAAAATCCGGTTGGCAAGGAAGTACTTTAATGTATGCTGAATCTATAGCTGTGCAGCCATATTGGTTGGCTACCGTTACTTTAATCCATTGTGTGTAATTAGCTGTAAGTGTTGGTGCGGCACAATCATTGCAGCTAAGTGGGTCTATTGATTCCCAATTGTATTGAACGGCATCTAGAGAAAGCGCTCCTAATTCAATTTCTGAAGATACTGCTACTACGGTATCTCGATAGAGTTCTACATCCGGTAAAGGATTTACCACCACATTAAATGTATGCGAATCGGGAACGCATAATGGGCTTTTAATTATTACGGTAAAATCCATTGTAAATGGAGGTGTGGCAATAGGGTCTTGCTGGTTAGGATTATCTAAATAGGTTGTGGGATACCAAAAGAATGCAGTGTCGTTGTATGAAGCTTCGCGCACCGTAATATTGAGTTTTATAGATTCCCCTGCACAAATAGAAGTATCTTGAATAAAATCAACTTTTACAGTGTCAATTGGGTATAAGGTTATTGTATCGTAAACAAAACAGCCCGGTCGGTTGCCTAAGCGGTTTTCGCTATACACAATCCACGTTGTGGTATCGTTGGCATATACTGTTGGGCATATAGCAGTAGGTGAACTAATGTTGGTAGGTGGCGACCATAGAGCATTGTAAACATCTCCGGCACATAAAATTGCCGATTCGCCTGTGCATAGCCTTAAAAAACTATCGGGTTGTATGTGTAGTTTAGGCAAGTCTTCTACATTGAGCGTTATGGTATCTTTAGTTTCACAGCCCCAAATGGTGGTAGCAGTAATAGTGTATGTAGTGGTATCCGGTGCATTGGCAACTACAAATTTACAAGTATCGCAACTTAAATAATCGGCAGGTTCCCATTTAAAGAAATCACCATCGGGTAAATCGTATTCTACTACGGCACCAATACAAACAGAAGTGTCGCGTTGGTTAAGAATTGGATACTCATCTACATATACAGAATCGCCCAACGGATAGGTTACCTTACATCCTTTATTATCTTCTAATAGTAAAACAGGTTTCACGTAGCCCGTATCGTATTGTGGATCTAAGTATTGGTGCGGACCATTAAAGTAAACGGTATCGCCATATACTATTGGTATATTTTGAATATCGCCCACCCGCCATTGTATAACAGCGCTCTTTGTTTCGTAAATTTTCCCTGAAAAGAATACTGTGAGCGGACGGCACCCATACGGTGGACTGAATTGGATGTTTTCTAAGCGAGGGCCTAAGATTTTTATGTATTCTACTTTTGCCAACGAATCTTTACAGCCGCCTTTTTCGCCCACTAATGCAACATCGTAATTGCCGGGAAAGAAATAAACTTTTGTGGGATTACCATTGTTGGTTTCTGTGGTGCCATCGCCATAATGCCAAGTAAAGGTTACACCTGCAGTATCTTGTGAAGTATTGACAAATTGGGTGGCAAAGGGAGGGCAGGCAGATGTAATGGCATTACTATAAAATCCCAAGCCTAAGGAGTTTACTATATATTCCTTTACGGTTTCGCCTACACAACCATTGGTTTTATGTATAGCAATTAGCTTTACATAATACGTGTCGGATACGGCATAGGTATGAGTTACCGGAGCGCTGGTAGATCTACGGAGCGAATCGCCATCGCCAAAAACCCAAATGAAATTGTAAGAACCTGAACCCGGAGTGGTATTTTTAAAAGTATCTACTTTGCCGGAGCAGGTAGAAATTGGAAGGGTGAAATTGGGGTTTATTACTGTTTGTGCAACGGTTCTAGTGGCAGTGTCTTTACAACCAACAGAGTCGGTTACTATTAGTCTTATACTGAAATTTACTGCACCTGTGCTATAAGTCCAAGTAGTATCTCCGGTAGTTGAATTTATATTGCTTCCATTGCCGTTTGGAAAGAACCGCCAATTCCACTTGGTAACCGGAGCTGAATTTCCGGTGCTGGTACTGCTAACATCTACGGTAAGCGGGCGGCAGCCGCTTGGTGGGGTGGTGGTAAACGAAGCGGTTGGTTTATTGATGGTGATATAGTTTGTTTTGATGATAGAGTCGTTGCATGGCAAGCCGTTGTTTATTACCAGTTTTACAGTGTATTTGCCCGGTGCAGCATATTTTTTTATTGGATTTCTTTTGCTGCTGGTGTCGCCATCGCCAAAGTACCAAAACCATTTTGAACCAAAATTGGTAGAGTCGCTAAAGGTGAGCGATTCACCTACACATGCCATTCTTTTACTTACGCCAAATGATTTAGATTGGCTGAGTAAGTTTACCACTTTGGTGATAGAATCAATACATCCGGTTTGTATGTTAAATACATACAGCGTTACAGAATAACTTCCAACCGCAAGGTAGGTGTAGCTTTTAGTTTTAGCAGTATCGTGTGGTGTTTGCGGGAACCCTGTATGGAACTGCCACCAAAGTGAGTCGGCACCTTCTGAGGTAGAAGTAAAATCAACTTTTAATGGATTGCCACAAGTGGTTTTATATGTAAAATCGGCCTTAGGAACTAAAGAGGTAATGTATTGCACTTTTTTTACCGTAGTGGCACAACGACCATTTTTTACCGTAAGCGTAACAGTATGTGGCCCGGATTGGTCATAAGTGTAACCAGGGTTTTTTTGGGTGCTGTTTCCCGGGCCAAAATCCCATTGGTAAGTGCTTCCTCCACTACATAAGCAGGTGAAGTTTACAGGAACTTTTAAGCAGGCTTGTAGTGGAGTGGCTACAAAGTCGGCAACAGGAGGTGTGGTAACCGTAATAGTGGTGAAAGCGGTATCAAAGCAACCATCGGCAGTTTGAACCCGAAGCCAAACATTGTAAGTGCCGGGTGTTTGAAAAGTATAAGTAACAGGATTGTTGCAATCTGTTGAGTAAACGGTATTGTTACCCATGCTCCATTTGCAATCTACAATAGTAGCTCCAACATTAGTGGCATTTGAAAACGTAAGTTTTAGTGGCGCACAACCCGAAGTTGAATCCACAGCAATATCGGCATCGAAAGATTTTACACACACATAATTTTGCTTAGTAACTTTTGAAACACAGCCTGCCGAGTTGGTAGCACTGAGGCTAACATCGTAACAGCCTAATTGCGTGTAAGTATAAGAGCAGTTGAGCGTGGGGCAGGTGTTATTGTTTTGCCCCCAATTGTATTGCACACTGGTGGCTCCGGGCGCACTTCCCGTAAAGTTTACAGTTAAAGGAGGTGTACATTTTTGGAGTGGTGTACCGGTAAAATCAATAGGTGAAATTGGGCTGGAAACTGCTACTAATTTTGAAATAGTATCGGTGCAGCCATTCAATGTTATGGTGAGTTTTATTCTGTAGGTTCCGTTTTGGGTATAAACATGCTTTGGATCGCAGTCGGTGCTAAAACGGTTGTCGCCAAAATTCCAACTGCAAGTAGGTGTGCCGCCAGATGCTGTGGATGTATTGGTAAGCGAAAGCGTATCGCCACGGCAAACATTATTGGTGCTTAGTGTAAAATTTGCATTGATGTTGGTTACATTTACTCTTACAGAATCGGTAGAAAAACAGCCTTTGGAATCGTTTGCTCTCAGTACTATGTTGTATGAACCTGCATTGTAGCATTTTTGAGGAGGCGATGGCGTAGTAGAAGTGGTATTATCTCCAAAATCCCACACATAACCGATAGGTATATTTTGAGGGTGAGAAGAGTTGTTTGTAAACTGAACGCACAAGGGTGCGCTGCATGAACTGGTTTGCGATACTGTAAATGCTGCATTAGGTGGTTGGCGTACCACAATAATGCCGGGTTTTACTAAGGTGCCTTGGCAACCATTGCTATCTACTAAAATTCTGGTTACTTGATATTTACCCGCAGTGGCATAATAAAAACAAGTATCGTTTAATGTAGAATATACCGGTAATTGACCAAAATCCCATAACGCACTGGCTATAGGCGCATCTCCTAAAGTAATGCTTTGGTTGGTACAAACAGGGCTGTTGGTACAAGCAGTATCTTTATTAAGTGTAAACTGAGGAATGGGGGAACGAAAAGATTGAACGATTGCTGTGGCTGTATCGCTTGAAATACCATTAAATGCAATAAGTATAATAGTTTTTGTACCCGGATCTAAATAAATTTTTGATGGATTTACATCGTTGGTAGAGTCGCCATCGCCCAAGTGCCATACATAGCTGGTGGCTCCGGTAGAAGTATTGGTAAACGATACCTGAAACTGCCCGGCACAACCGCTAAACCTATCTGCGGTAAAACTGGCAATGGGTTGGGCTTCTAATTGTTTAAATATAAACGATGTAAGTAGTATGGCAATAAAATGTAAACTCCTCATGCTTTTCTTCAATATTCAAATAGACGACAATCTTGTTACAATAGTTTGTTGTGGCGTAGGTCGGTAGTTGTAAAAGTTAATGATAAAAAATTCTATTTAATCTTCAAATATGTTTTGTTTTCTATGGTTCCAGTTTTAGTGTAGAAATTCAGAACAATTGTTTCAAAAATAATTTTTCGGTTTAAAAAAGTAAGCTAAAGTGCTCTTTCGCCAGTTTTTGTTTGTTGAAAAAAACAAATCCCATACGGTAGATGTGGATGCTGAGTGTAACTTTTGGATGTGCTTTTATCTCGTTCCAAGCGCTGCTCATTTCTTGGCTCCAGTAGATATCATCAAAAACGAAAACAGTGTTTTCGTGAGCAAAATTCAGGCATTGTTCAAAGTATTGCAGCGTAGGTGCTTTTTTATGGTTTCCATCAAAGAATACAAAATCTACTTTTTTTATGGATGATAGTACTTCCGGTAAAACTTCATTGAAGTTTCCGGTTATGAACTGTACGTTTTTTATACCTGCTGCTGCTGTGTTCTTTTGTGCCACAGAACTTAACGCCTTACTGCCTTCGATGGTATATACGGTAGATTCCTTATTGCCCTGTGCCAAATAGCAGGTGCTTATTCCCAAATTGGTTCCAAGTTCTAAAACTGTAGAGGGCTGAAAGTATCGAACGGCATTGAGGAGTACATTGCCGTATTTGGGTGTAATGCTGCTATGCTGTACTATTGTAGAAACTGTGCGGGTGCGTTGCGTACCATTGTTTCCCAAATCTGTAAAAGTAATTTGGGTGGTGTTGTTTAAAAGTTGTTGTCGTAGGTGTTCAATATTTTCAGTGGTGTTTTTCAACCCCAAAACATGTAAATAAAACTGGTACACAAAGGGCGAATGCAAATAGTATTTGGTTTTAGCTTTTACCAAATAATGCGTATAAGAAAATACACGATGCAGAAATTCTTTCATTAACATTAAGTTTGCGAATGTGAAACATTTCTTCCTAATTACATTATTGCTTCCTGCGCTTGTTTTTGCGCAGTACAAGAACTTTCATTTGGGCATTACTGGTGCTGCCAATGCATCTTTTATTTTGAATCAAAATAATTATGGCACGTTGGCTCCATTTAAACAGCAAGTGGTGCGGCAATCGGAGCTGGCATATTTATTTACACCCGGTGGAACTGCCGGTATTAACTTTGGATATTTTTTTGATGAAAAATGGGGCATAGAAACCCATATCTTGTATCTACGGGCGGGGCAGCATTACGAAGACGATATGTATGGTCCGGCAACTATTCCGCAAGGTACATTTGGAACTAAAGGCGATAGGCGTGTAAAAGTTAAGCGCAATATAGATTTCAATTATATTCAAATTCCGGTGTTGGGAAAATTTGCCTATGGCGATAAGTTGGCAAAGTTTTATGTGAGTTTGGGGCCTGCCTTTGGCGCACAAATTGGCGGTAGCGAAAAAGTTACCATTGCCGGACATAGTTATGTAAACGATTCGTTAAACTTTTCTTTCAACGAAAAATTTAGAAAGTACGATATTGGTATTGCCGTCAATTTTGGTGTAGATATTTGGTTTGGCAGGTATTGGTTTTTAAATATTGGATTGCACAATTATTGTGGCGTGGTAGATGTAAATGGCGATAAAATGCGCCAGATAGATTGGTTTAGCAAGAATGATTTAACGTATCAGAAATCGTATAATTTCTATACCGGCTTAAATGTTGGTTTTCATTATGTTTTTGCACCGCGACATTTTTATTAGCGGTTGATTATTGCATACACAAAATATAAAATATGCGTGCACTTGGAGTGTTAGATAAAATGCCTACCCGCTTTGTACATCCGGTTCAATACCATTTGCCATTGGGAGCAGATGATGTGGCGGTGAATGAATTGGTGGGTAAAGAAATATTGCTGAAATGGACAGGCAACATTTATTGTACCATTTGCGGCAGAAAAACAAAAAAGAGTTTTGGCGAAGGTATGTGCTATCCGTGCTTTGCTAACGCACCGGAAAATGCCGAGTGTATTGTGCGGCCGGAACTTTGCCGCGCACACCTGCACGAAGGGCGCGATCCGGAGTGGGAAGAGCGCCACCACAACCAGCCACACTATGTGTACTTGGCGCTTACCAGCGAAGTAAAAGTGGGCGTAACGCGCGGCACGCAAGTGCCAACCCGCTGGATAGACCAAGGTGCTGCAGCTGCCATTATCTTGGCAGAAACACCTTATCGCCAAAAAGCAGGTGAAATAGAAGTGTATTTAAAGCAATACTTCAGTGATAAAACCCATTGGAGTAAAATGCTGATGAATGTTGGTGCTGGCGATAAAAATTTATTAGAAGAGAAACAAAAGGCAGCAGCATTGCTACCCGAAGAATTAAGGCAATTTGTAAGTGCCGATAATGAAATTTTGGCACTAGAGTATCCGGTGAAAACCTATCCTACAAAAGTAAAAAGCGTGGGGTTCGACAAAGTGAATGAATTGAAGTTGGTGCTTGATGGTATTCGAGGCCAGTACTTTTTATTTGAAGGCGGAACCGTAATGAATATAAGAAAGCACAGCGGCTACGAAGTGGAGTTGATTGCATAGCTATGCTGCTTCGTTTTTAAAAGGCAAGTAAATTTCAAAACTACTGCCTTTGCCTAGCTCGCTATCTACAGAAATATCGCCACCGTGAGCAGACATAATAATTTTTACATAGCTCAAGCCTAAACCAAATCCTTTTACATTGTGGATATTACCGGTTGGTACACGGTAAAATTTCTCGAATATGCGTTTTAAATTTTCTTTAGAAATACCAATGCCGTTGTCTTTTATGGTAATAAAAATTCCATGCTTGGAACTGCGCGTATTTATTTCTATTTCCGGATCGGCATCTCTTCGATATTTAATGGCATTATCAAACAAGTTAAAGAGGGCGTTGGTGAGGTGAAATTTATCGCCTTCAATTTCACATTCTGCTGCTCCAAAACGCTTTACCAATAGTCCATTTTCGTTTTGCAGTCGCAGGGTTAGCGAATCGGTAATATCGTTTAGTAGTTGGTGTATGTTTACTTGTTCCTTTTTCAACTTAAAATCGCCACGGTCTAAACGCGCTACCTGCAATACGTTTTCAATATGGCCGCTTAGGCGTTTGTTTTCTTCTTCAATAATATGTGCGTAGTTGCTTATCTTTTCTTTGTTTTCTTGCACGCGCTCATTTAGCAGCATTTGGCTAGCCAGCGATATGGTAGATACGGGAGTTTTAAATTCATGCGTCATATTATTGATGAAATCGGTTTTGAGTTCATCTAATTTTTTTTGGTAGAAAATAATGTAGAATGCTCCGCCAAACGAAGCCACAATAATTAGAATGAACGCCAGCGATGCACTGAGCATCAGCCACATACTTTTAAAAATAAAACTCTTTTTGTTGGGAAAGTTGATGATGAGTATTCCTGAATTTTCGTAAAAATCGTTTGGGAAAAGCGGCACGGAATAGTAGCTGGAAAACTGCTCTTTGTTTACTTTCTTTAAGGTTCCAAATAGTTTTTTATCCATAAAATTATCGAATACGGCATATTGGAAACTGCTGTCTATTCCCTCTTTTGCAAACTCTGTTTTTAGTAGTAGTTCCACTAAAGATTGGTTGAGTTTGTCGTCTAAGCATTTGTCTTCGAGCATAAACTGCATGGCCAAGTCGTGAAACATACGGTTGTATTTCCTAAATTGATATTCAATCAATTCTTTTTCGCGCTCCTCCGGGGTTTGTGTTTTTTTAAGTTCTCTTTGGCTAATGGCATGTAAACCTTTAGCGTGGTCTTGCAACACTTCTATGCTGCCATAAAACTTACTTATGAAGGTGCCGGAAGTATCTGTAAATCCAAACTTCATAGCATGCTGACCTACAGAATCAATAAGTGTAAATTTTGGGTTTAGCGTTTTTATAGATTGAATGGTATCGTAGATAGTGGCCATTGATTTTCCCAAGTCGGGCAAGCCTGTTTGCGAAAAGTAGAGTACGGCTTCGTTGCGCTCTAGCTGTTGGGTAACGGCATTGAGTGCTACCATTACGCCTTGGTCGAATTTTTCTTCACGCACAGCGTAGCTTTGTTTTACCCAAGTAAATTGAATGTACATTAAGCCGCCAAGCGCCAACACTATGGCTAAGCCAATAACCGGAATCCATTTAATTTTCATGGTAAATATTTTCGCAACAAATATGCACGAACCGTTGCAAACAATAGCTTCTATTTAACTTTAGTTGCAAATAGGAAGGTGATTTATCTATTTGCAAATTCATTTTTACGCTTAGCTTCGCAACACATTTAAAAAATTTAATAATGAAAATAACAGTAGTAGGTGCCGGTGCTGTGGGTGCAACAGCGGCAGACAACATTGCAAGAAAAGAGCTTGCAGAGGAATTGATTTTAGTTGACATCAAAGAAGGTTTTGCAGAGGGCAAGGCTATGGATATGATGCAAACGGCTACTTTAGTTGGGTTCGATACTAAGGTGAAAGGTGTAACCAACGATTACGCTGCAACCGCAGGAACCGATGTGGCTGTAATTACTTCGGGCATTCCGCGCAAGCCGGGAATGACGCGAGAAGAACTGATTGGCACCAATGCCTCCATTGTGAAAGGGGTTACTGAAAATATTTTAAAACATTCTCCAAATGCCATTATTGTAATTGTGAGCAATCCGATGGATACCATGACCTACTTGGCGCTCAAAAGCAGTGGCTTGCCCAAAAACAGAGTAATTGGTATGGGTGGAATTTTAGATAGCTCTCGCTTTAAATTTAATTTAAGCAATGCTTTAAACTGCTCTCCAAACGATTTGCACGGAGTAGTAATTGGCGGACATGGCGATACAACCATGATCCCTTTAACGCGTTTAGCTACATTAAACGGTTTGCCTGTAAGCAATTTATTAAGCGAAGAAGCATTAAATGAAGTAGCAGCTGCTACTATGGTTGGTGGCGCTACATTAACCAAACTCATTGGCACTTCGGCTTGGTATGCTCCGGGAGCAGCCGTTGCAGCATTAGTAGAAAGCATTGTGCGCAACGAGAAAAAAGTGTATCCATGCTGTGTGGCATTAGATGGCGAATACGGGCAAAAAGATATTTGCTTGGGCGTGCCGGTAGTGCTTGGCAAAAACGGATGGGAGAAAATCGTAGATTACAAATTGAATACTGCTGAACAAGAAGCATTCAATAAGAGTGCAGATGCAGTACGTAATATGAACAGCGTATTAAGCACACTCACGCTATAATAAAGATAGTATAGAACGGAACAAAGGGAGCGGAAACGGAGCAATCTGTTTTCGCTTTTTTTATGCTGTAATTTGAAGGCACAAAACTTTTACACACTTTCGCCACATGCTCAATTACATTGTTTGGAATCCCAGTCCCGATGCTATTTCCATTGGAACTTTTGCCGTGAAGTGGTACGGCTTAAGCTGGGGCACAGCAATTTTACTTTGCTTTGCTTTAGCACAGTGGTTTTGTAAGCGCGAGGGCAAAGATCCCGAGAAAATGGCAGACCTAATGATTTATGTTTTTTCTGCCGCATTGGTAGGCGCTCGTTTGGCACAAGCAATTTTTTATGAACCGGAGCGGTATCTACAAAACCCAATAGAAATTTTTATGGTGTGGAGGGGCGGCTTAGCCAGCCACGGAGGCGTAGCAGGTGTGTTTGCCGGAATGTGGATTTTTAGTAAACGCTATCCGGAATATGGCTATTTGTGGCTCATGGAGCGCACGGCTATTGCTTCAATTATTGCAGGTGTTTTAATACGCTTGGGCAACCTTATGAATAGTGAATTGGTTGGTAGGGCAACCGATGTGTCGTGGGCATTTATTTTTGTACAAGTAGATGCCATTCCGCGTCATCCAACTGTATTATACGAATCTATTGCTTATGCACTTATTCTATTGCTTCAATTATTGTTGTATAGAAGAATCGAAAACAAAATGCCCGGAATTTACCTGAGTGTTTTCTTAACCGTTATTTTTTCTACCCGTTTGTTGTTGGAGTTTACTAAGGAGCCGGAAGCGAGTGGTATATTGGGCTTAAGCAGTACTCAAACACTTAGTTTACCTTTAATTGCACTTGGTTTAGTTATGTTTGGCTTAACCTTTAGCGGCAAATTAAAAAATACAAGATGAGTTACGGGAAATGGATTGGTGCAGGATTAGGGTGGATGGTTGGTGGACCTATTGGCGGTCTATTAGGTTTTGCCGCAGGTAATTTACTAAACGATACACCAGAAGCCGAAGCTGTTGATTCCGGCAGCAATGTAAGCGAGTTGGAGGCTTGTTTGCTTGTAATTGCAACACACGTTATTAAAGCCGATGGGAAAGCAACGTTACAAGAAGTTGAGTTTGTACGTCAGCAATTGATAGCCACTAATGGCGAGCAATTTATAGAAGATAAAATGCAGGTGTTTCATCATTGTATGGCACACACTTATGAACTCGAAAAATCTTGCGGCTATATTAGAATATACCAAAGCGAAACTGTAGCCATACAAACTTTGCGCTGGGCTTTTGCCATTGCAATATGCGATAATCAACTTTCGGAGAAGGAGCGTAAACTCCTATTTTATATAGCCGGATTGCTGAATATAAACGATGTGGTATTCAAAAAACTGTTGGCAGAGTGGCAGCCCAAAGTTCAATCACTTTTCGATTTGTTTGAATTGAAAGAAACCGCAACCAAGGCAGAGTTGGTAACGGCATACAGGCAGTTGGTGCTGCAATTGCATCCCGATAAAAATCCGAATTATACAGAGAAACAACGTAAGCAAGCAGAGTTAAAACTTCAGCAATTACGCGAAGCATATCAGCAATTACTGAAAGAAAAATTTAGCGCATAAGTGGTAACAGCAAAAGAGATTATTGAAAGTATTCCCAGTAGGTTTAGGAAAGAAAAATGTGAAGGTTACAATGCAGTAGTGCACCTTAACTTAAGTGGCGCTGCGCCATTGCAATATACAATTCGTATAGCTGCGCAGCAGTGTACGGTAAGTGTAGGTTTGCATTTTGAGCCGGATTGCGAAGTGGTAGCATCTGCCGAAAATTATGCGGCATTAGAAACAGGTGCGCTAAACCCGCAATGGGCATTGGTTTCAGGGAAAGTAAAAGTGAGTAATGTGGCAACCATGCTTCGTTTTACCAAGTGCTTCAGGCGTTTTGAAAAGGTGCATGAAAGCAAGCTGCTGCACGAAGAAGCCAAACTAAAAAATGTAGAAAGGCCAATGTTGGCAGGTCCGCTGAGTGGGGTGAAGATTGTGGATTTTACAAGGCTTTTGCCCGGCCCAATTGCCACTATGTTTTTAGCACAACAAGGAGCAGAGGTTATTAAGATAGAAGATCCGGACAATCCGGATTACATCAGAAGTTTTGAGCCGCAGGTAGCCGGAGTTTCTGCATACTATTTATCGTTGAATGCAAATAAAAAAAGCATTGCTATCAATTTTTTAACCCAAGAAGGAAGAGCCTGTTTATTGAAGCTTATTAAAACTGCAGATGTATTGGTAGAGCAGTTTAGACCGGGTGTAATGAAAAAATTCGGATTGGATTTTGAAACACTTAGTGCCATAAATCCCCAATTGATTTATGTTTCCATTACGGGATATGGCGCCACTTCTTTTCGTGCTAAAGCTGCCGGACACGATATGAACTACATTGCAGAGAGCGGTTTGCCATTTATTACAGGCACGAAGCCAACATTGCCGGGTTTTCAGGCAGCTGATGTGGCGGGTGGTGCTTATATGGCAATGAATGCTATTACAACGGCACTTTTTCAACGAACCAAAGATGGAAAAGGAACATATATAAATGTAGCAATGGCAGATTGCGTATTGCCTTTAATGGTGCTTCCTTTGGCGGCACAGCAGCTACAGCAGCAGCCACTTACTGCCGAAAATTTTGAATTGGCTGGCAGCATTGCCAATTATAATATTTACCAGTGTGCCGATAAAAAATATATTGCTTTGGGAGCCTTAGAGCCTAAGTTTTGGAGTGCGTTTTGCCGAATGGTACATAAGCCCGAATGGCAGGAAAAGATTATTGCTTCCAAGGAGGAGATGGTATTATTGAAGCAAGAAGTTTCAACGCTTTTCTATTCTAAAAACAGAGGGGAGTGGCTACAAATTTTTGCAGAAGCAGATGTATGTGTTTCTCCCGTAAATGATGTAAGTGAAGTATTGCAGTCGCCATATTTTTCCCAACAAAAAATGTTTATAGAAACAGAAATTACGCCCGATAAAAAGTTGCAAATTTTGAGGCATCCGGTAGAGTTTGGGCAGTCGGATTTTAGTAAGTTTTGGTCGGCACCTATATTGGGCGAAGATACGGCTGCCGTACTTTCTGCCATAGGTGTAGATGAAAAAAATATTAAAGAATTAGCAGCAAAAGGAATTGTAAAATAGTATTGTAGTATGATGATACATAAACTTGGTGTTGTATGGATAATGGCAATAGCTCTATGGTGCAGCACAGCCACAGCAGGCGATTTAAAGAAAGGATACAAATTGTTGAATACCGGTGTTTATGAAGAAGCCATTGCAAATTTTACCGATGAGTTGAAGAAATCGCCTGATAATGTAGCTGCCAATTTTGGTTTGGCAAGAGTGTTTAAAGCAAAAGATTTTAAGGACTATAATTTAGATTCTGCTTTTGTTTTTGCTAAGCGAGCATTTATGAAGTTGCCATTGCCTCCCGATGATAAAAACACCAAAAAGTATCTTGAGTTTGGCGTGCGAGATTTTACGGTGCAAGAGCTGTATCAGCAAATTCAAAAAGATGCCTTTTATGAAACAGTAAAGGTAAACAGTATCGAAAAGTATAATCACTTTATTGCTGTTTACAGCGATAAAAATTTGTTGGAACAAGCAACCGATAAACGCAATGCGTTGGCATACGAGGCTGCCCAAAAAGCAAATACACACGAAGCGCTTAAAGTTTTCTTAGATACCTATGGTGCTGCTAAAGAAGCTCCACAAGCTACCATGCTATACGAGCAGTTGTTGTACAAAAGCATTACTGCCGATGGTAAGCCAGAATCGTATAAAAAGTATATGGAGCAGTATCCTAAAGGTGCGTATTTCGAAGAAGCAAAAAGCGAATTTGAGCAGCGCGGTTTAGAAAAAACTTTACACGAGAATACTTTAGATGCGTATGTAAAATTTCAACGCAGCTATCCTAATCATCCTTCTATTGGCAGAGTGCAGGATAGTATTTATGTGTTGTTTACTAAAGAGGGTGAAGCCGATTTGTATAAAGACTTTTTGCGCTTATATCCAACCAATAGAAATATTTTTACAGCATGGCGCGAACTTTACTTGTTAGAAACGGTACACGCCACCACACAGGAGTTCGATAGTTTTGTACAACACTATCCTAACTACCCATTTATGAGTGAAGTGCAGCAAGATATAGAGCGCTCAAAGGTTGAATATAAAACGCTAAAGCGCGATGAAAAGTTTGGGTATATAAATGCTGCCACAGGTGAAGAATTGATTCCTGTTCAGTTTACGGAGGCAAATGATTTTTACGATGGATTGGCAGCAGTAACTAAAGAAGATTGCGATGGTAACTGCTATTACTATTATATCAATAAGAAAGGTGATACAGCTTTTGCTTCGTTCTTTAACTATGCAGGCGATTTTGTAGATGGAAGAGCCGTGGTTGGTATAGGTAATTGTAGCGAAGATTCTTGTATGTACGGAGTTGTAGATAAACGAGGTAAGTTTATTGTACCCGCAATTTACACAGAGGTGGATGATGTGAGCGAGGGATTCTATGCAGCAGCTGTTGGTGAGAAGTACGGCTTTTTAGATAGAAGAGGGCGAGTAGCTATTGATTTTAAATACAAGGATGCACTTGCATTTAAAGAAGGTGTAGCGGCTGTAAAAACCGATAGTGGTTGGGCTTTTATAGATACCAACGGTACGCGCTTGAACGCTACCTATTATGCGCAAACATCGGTGTTTTCATCGGCACTTTGTGCGGTAACCGAAAACGATTCCACTTGGGGCTACATCAACCATAGTTTTAATTGGGTAATAGCACCGAGTTATGCAGAGGCAAACGATTTTGAAAAAGGCTATGCCGTTGTTGCCGTTCGCGAGCGTGTAAAAGGAAAAAAAGGGATTTTTGTATATCAAAGATTTAAGATAGACAGCACCGGAAGAGTGGCGGAAAAATTGGTGGCTGCTACGCCTAAAAAAAGCGGTAAACGGAAAAGGAAATAAGCGGGCAACTTATTGCTCTATAGTGGTGGTGTCGCAATCAAAAACTTCATGAAAGGAAGTGTCGGCTGGCAATGCAAAATCGCTTCTTCCAAGTTTTAGGCTGCGGTCGTTAAAGCTCCTTCTTAGAAAATCGCCCACGATAGGTAACGCTGCCGAAGAACCTTGCCCGGTGGCGGTAGAAAGAAAATGTACTGCGGGTTGTTCAAAGCCAATCCAACAAATAGAAAGAATTTCAGGAGTAAAGCCAACAAACCAGGCATCGGCATTGCTTTGTGTAGTCCCCGTTTTTCCGGCAATGGGCATGTGTAAACCAAAGCGCGAGCGTAACCGAGCTGCGGTTCCTTTATTTACCACTTGTTTCATCATGCCATTGGTTACCCACACTGTTTTTTCATCCAACACTTCCTTTTGTTTAGGATAAAATTCAGCCAGTTTGTTTCCTTTTTTGTCTTCAATTCTTTTAATGAAATATGGTTCGCTTAGTGTGCCATTGTTGGCAAATGCAGTATAGGCGCGCGCCATTTCAAACAATGAAATATCGCTTACACCCAAGCATAATGCCGGCACAGCTTCTAACTTGCTTTCTATACCTAATGTCTTGCAAAACTGAACTAAGGCATCGGGGCCAAACTCTTTCATAAGTTGTGCTGTAATGCGGTTGTCGGAATATGCCAGCCCTTCTTGCATGGGAACAAGGCTGCCTTCTTCCCAGTTTTTGGTTGCCGATGGATTCCATGTGGCATCTACGCCATCAAACTGTGGTGCTTCGTATGGAATGGGTGTGCATGGATGGTAGCCGCGCTCTATGGCAATGGCGTATTGAAATGGTTTTATGGTGGAGCCTACTTGCCGCTTGGTAGTTTTCTTTACGTGGTCAAGTTGAAAGTAAGTAATGTTAGGGCCGCCAATCCACGCTTTTATTTCTCCGTTCTTTGGGTTTACGGCCATGAATCCAATTTGCACCATTTGCAAATAGTATTTAATGGAATCGAGGGGCGACATTACAGTGTCTTTAGAAAAACTGCCATTGTCGCCATCGTAAGCAAATACACGCATTTCAATTTTTTTATTGAATATCTTGAGTATTTGCGCTTCGCTTTTTCCTTGCTCTTTCAGCATTTGGTAGCGCTCGCTTTGCTTCATTAGTTTTTCGGGCAAATCCGGTTTGGCACGCAGTCCTTTTTTCCACGGTTCACGGTCTTTCCATTCTTTAAAGAAGGTGCTTTGCAGGTATGCTAAATGTGTTTTGGCAGCTTCTTCGGCATAGTGCTGCATACGTGAATCTATGGTGGTGTAAACCTTTAATCCGTCTTTGTAAACATCCCATTTGGTGCCATCGGGTTTAGGATTTTTTTCGCACCAGTTTTTTAATTCTTGTCGAAGGTATTCTCTAAAGTAGGTAGCAGTTCCTTCGCGGAAATCGGGATTGTGGAAGTTGAGTTTTATAGGTTTGGCGGTATAGTCTTTCCATTGTTTTTCACTCACATACTTTGCTTCGTACATGCGTTTTAATACCAAATCTCTGCGCTCCTTTGCTAGCTCAGGGCGTTTTTGCGGATTGTAGAGCGAGGGCCCGTTGAGCATACCAATAAGCATAGCTGCTTCTTCTACATTTAGTTCTTTCGGCTTTTTGTAAAAATAGGTGAAGGCTGCGGTTTTAATACCGTAAGAATTATAGCCAAAGCCAATGGTGTTTAAGTAAATGCTTATGATTTCATCTTTAGAAAAAGTGCGTTCCAGTTTTGCTGCCAGTACCCATTCTTCTATTTTTTGCAGGGTTCTTTTTATTGGATTGCGATGTACTTTTTTATTGAATAAGTTCTTTGCCAATTGTTGTGAAATGGTGCTGCCTCCTCCGGCATCTTGGCCGAGTATGCCTGTTTTAATAATGGCGCGGAAAAGCCCTTTTAGGTCTATACCGCTGTGGGTATAAAAGCGTTTGTCTTCGGTGGCTACCAATGCCTGAACTAAGAATGGCGAAAGTTCATCGTAGCTTATTTCTACTCTGTTTTCGGTAAAGTAAGTGCCAAGTACCTCGTAGTCGCTGGAATATACCGTGGTTGAAATATCGTTTCTAGGGTTTTGAATTTCGTCTAAGTCGGGCATTTCGCCTAGCAAGCCATAGTTTACACCAATAAAAAACAACACGAGGAAAAGGACAAGACTCCAAAAACAAATTTGGGTATAGATAAAAACGGTTTTGAAATCTTTCTTCATTTACTTGTTGTTGGCAAATTGAGCGTAATCTTCTAAGGCGCGGTAATAGTGTTCGCCATACTTGCGTATGATGGCGTCTTTCAAAAATCGGTAAACGGGAACTTTAAGTTGTTTGCCGTTTTTGCAGGCTGCTTTGCAAATGCTCCACCGTTCATAGTTTACGGCTTCGTAGTGTTTGTGTTGGGTAATTCTAATTGGGTAAAGGTGGCATGAGATTGGTTTTTGAAAATCTATTTTTCCGTCTTTCCAAGCTCTTTCTATGCCACAAAATGCAGTGCCGTTTTCAAAAATGGTGTAAGCACAAGCGCCATCGTGGCGTAGTGGAGTGGCGTACTTTTCTTCTTCTTCAATATACACATGTTTACCTTCTTTTTCTATGGTGAAAGCGCCTTCTGGTGTTAGGTATGGTTTTACTGCTTCGTAGATTTTTTCGAGTATGGGAAGTTCTTCTTCGGTAAGCGGAGCGCCATAATCGCCTTGTACGCAACACGCACCTTTGCAGGCGCGAAGGTCGCACACAAACTGTTCTTCAATTACATCTAAACTTACTAAGGTGTTTTCTATGGAAAGCATAACAAGTGCGAAGAAAAATAAATAGCGTTTAATTCTTGCTGTTTCTTTATGTTGAAAGTTTATTTTAGCGCACACTCAAAATATAAACTCAATGTATAATAGTGATGTGGAGGCTTTAGATGCCTTTAGTGCTAAGTATAAGTCGTTGAAAACAGAAATAGGAAAGGTAATTGTGGGGCAACACGATGTGGTTCACCATGTGCTTGTTTCTATTTTTTGCGATGGACACAGCCTGCTGATTGGTGTGCCGGGTTTGGCAAAAACACTTACGGTTCAAACTATTTCGCAGGTGTTGGATTTATCTTTTAATAGAATACAGTTTACTCCAGATTTAATGCCGAGCGATATTGTTGGCTCCGAAATTTTAGATGAAACAAGGCAGTTTAAATTTAATCGCGGTCCGGTGTTTGCCAACATTGTATTGGCTGATGAAATAAACAGAACTCCGCCTAAAACACAATCTGCATTGCTAGAGAGTATGCAAGAACGCAGTGTTACGGTTTCGGGAAGCAGGCACTTGTTGCCGAGTCCTTTTTTTGTATTGGCTACTCAAAACCCAATTGAGCAAGAAGGTACTTATCCTTTGCCCGAAGCGCAGTTAGATCGCTTTATGTTTAGCATTACGTTGGATTATCCTTCGTTTGAAGAAGAAGTGCAAGTGGTGAAGCAAACTACTTCGCCCAGTAAAACGGCATTGAGCAAATTACTTTCGGCTAATGAAATTGTTTACTTCCAGCAGTTGGTGCGTAAAATGCCTATTGCCGATAATGTATTGGAGTATGCAGTAGCACTGGTAAATAAAACACGTCCGGAAAGCAGCCGTGCTACCGATACAGTTAAGAATTACATTGCTTGGGGGGCAGGGCCGCGTGCATCGCAGTATTTGGTGCTGGGTGCCAAGTGCCATGCTGCTACCAGAGGAAAATATTCGCCCGATATAGAAGATGTGCAAGCGGTAGCATTGCCTGTGCTGCGCCATAGGGTATTTAAAAACTATAAGGCCGAGGCAGAAGGACTTACAATAGAAAAAATAATTGCCGGATTGCTTTAAAAGCAGGAGGTAAGAAGATGTATTTTAAAGAAGTGATAAAAAATATACCAATTGGTATATTTTTTTTATTTTTGTATTCTCATGGAAAAGTTAGTGTCTAAATCTGAGCGAACAAAGCAGTTTATTATCGAGAAGACTGCCCCTATTTTCAATGAGAAGGGCTTTGCTGGAACTTCGCTTTCTGACTTGGAGAGTGCGACAGGACTTACTAAAGGTAGTATCTATGGAAATTTTCAGAATAAAGACGATGTGGCATTAGCTGCTTTTGACTATAACTTTAATAAAGTAACAATGTATATCCGTGAACGAATATTGTCTGTAGATAATTCAATTGATAGACTTTTAGTTTATCCTAATGTGTATAAGGATTTTTTAAAGATTCCATTTTTGAAATCTGGTTGTCCAATACTAAACACTTCAACTGAGGCAGACGATACACATCCTGCATTGAGAGCAAAAGCAGTTAATGCATTGCAATTTTGGAAAGGCTCAATAGAAAATCAGATTAATAGAGGAATACAGAGAGGTGAGATAAAAGCAGAAACAAACTCTACAGAAATGGCAATAATAATAATGTCTCTAATTGAGGGAGCCATTTTGCAGGCAAAGGTATATGGCAAGGCAAGTGATTTAAAGGTTGCAATGGCTTATTTAGAACGTTTAATTGTCGATATGAAAAGATAAATTTTTTTAACCAATAAAATACCGAACGGTATATTTTGAAGCAAATGTTATGGAGATAATATCAATGAAACAATTTCTCAATTATTTGGAGAAAACTCGGCAGCAAACGAATAATGTGATTCAGGCTATTCCAGAAGATAAACTGGACTGGAGTTACAAACCTGGGAAATTTACACTAGGCGATTTAATAAGGCATATTGTCTTAATAGAAAGAAATGTTTTTGCAGAGGTAGCATTAGGTAATAAACCTAAGTATAAAGGATGTGGAAAAGAGTTTGCCATGGGCTATGATGATGTTTTTCACTTTTTCAAAGTAATGCATCAACAATCAATAGAAATTCTGCAATCCATTCCCGATGAGCAACTAAAACAAAAGATGCTGTCGTTAGATGGGAAAGAAATTCAACTTGGAAATTTTCTTCGCTCAATGATTGTACATGAAGTGCATCATAGAGGTGCCATGTGTATCTACTTGAATTTATTGGGTGTAGAATCTCCTCCGGTTATTGGACTTCGAGAAGAGGAAGTTATTCAAATCAGCAAAAAACAATTATTATGAACAACAATAAACCAATAAATCGGGTAGCAGTTGTAGGATATAATCGTATTCCTTTTGCTAGGCAAAATACGGCATATACCAATGCAAGTAATAGCGATATGCTAATTGCTACTTTAAACGGGCTAATAAGCAAATACCAATTACATGGCGAGTTACTAGGCGAAGTAGCTGGCGGTTCTGTAATTAAAAGCGGAACAGAAGGAAATTTGATTCGCGAAAGTGTGATGAACACTTCACTCCATCCCGCAACACCCGCTTGTGATATTCAACAAGCATGTGCAACTGGAATTGAAGCAGCTATTTACATAGCCAATAAAATTGCATTAGGGCAAATTGATTCGGGTATTGCTTGCGGTGTGGATTCTACAAGCAATGTTCCATTAGAGCATGGAATAAAATTAAAAAACACATTGCTTGCAGCAAAGAGAGCGAAAAACAATGTGGAGCGATTAAAATTGTTCTTATCGCTTCGCCCAAAAGATTTCAAACCTGTTACACCCGTAAATGATGAACCCAAAACAGGATTATCAATGGGCGGACATACAGAATATTCAGCAAAGTATTATGGCATTACAAGAGAAGAACAAGACGCATTTGCATTGGCAAGTCATCAAAAATTGGCAAATGCTTATGACGAGGGATTTATGGCAGATATGATAACGCCATTCATGGGTTTAAGTACAGATAATAATTTACGTAGAGATACAAGTTTAGAGAAACTATCAAAACTAAAGCCCGCGTTTGATAAGCAAAGTGGAACGCTTACGGCAGGAAATTCTACGCCACTTTCTGATGGTGCATCTGCTGTATTGCTTGCAAGTGAAGATTGGGCTACAAAACATAATTTACCTGTATTGGCATACATCACATTTGCTGAGGTAGCAGCCATTGAATATGTGAACAATAAACACAATTTGCTAATGGCTCCTGTTTTGGCTGCCGACAGAATGTTGCGAAAGGCAAACTTACAATTGCAAGACTTTGATTTTTATGAAATACATGAAGCTTTTGCTGCTCAAGTTTTGGCCACACTTAAAATCTATGAAAGTGAAGAACTCAGTAGAGAAATAGGATTAGGGAATCCACTTGGCACTATTAATAAAAGTAAACTCAATGTAAACGGAAGCAGTTTGGCTGCAGCACATCCGTTTGCTGCAACAGGTTGCAGAATAATTGCCACCATGGCAAAACTCCTTCATCAGAAAGGTTCAGGAAGGGGCTTTATCTCTGTATGCGCAGCTCGTGGGCAAGGTGTAACAATGATTTTAGAAAAATAAAACAACAACAAGCATGAAAAATTTACCAAAAATATTAGAAAGCAAAACACGAATTCAATATCAAGATTGTGACCCTTTTAATCATTTAAACAACTCAAAGTATATAGACTATATTATGGGAGCAAGAACAGAACAATTGCTCGATCAATATGACTTTAATGCTTCTGAATTAGCATACAAACATGGTATTGGTTGGGTTGCAGCCCAAACACAAATCTCCTATTTCCTGCCCGCATCTTGGATGGAAACCGTAACGATTGAATCAAAATTGATTCACTACAGTGAATACAGTTTATTGGTTGAAGCTGTAATGTGGGACGAGCATAAGGCAAATTTAAAATGTGTAATGTGGGCAAAGCTGGTTCACTTTAACATTAAAGCACAGAAGAGTGAAAAACATTCCGGTGAATTGCTTCAATTATTTGAAGAGATAGTAAACCCATTAGAGCAATCATGCTCTTTTGATGAGCGCGTACAATCATTTAAAAATTTAAAGAAGATGTCATGAAAAAGATTGTTGCAATAACAATGATAATTGCGAAACTTTCCGCAAATGCTCAAACATTCACTCTAAAGAGTAATGAACTTGGTGGGCAAGCAACCGAAAAAGAAGTATTCAACGGTTTTGACTGCATTGGTAGAAATGTGTCGCCACAACTTTACTGGGAAAATCCACCAATCGAAACGAAAAGTTATGCTGTTACTATGTATGATCCGGATGCTCCAACAGGCAGCGGTTGGTGGCATTGGCTGATTTTTGATATTCCAGCAAACACGAAGGAATTGAAATCGGGAGTAGGAAATTTATCACTAAACCTTGCTCCTGCAGGCAGCGTTCAAAGTGTGACAGATTTTAAAATACCTGGTTATGGAGGACCGTGTCCGCCAGAAGGAAGCAAAGCTCATCGGTATGTAATAACAGTATATGCTTTGAAAACTGAAAAACTCGGTTTAGACGCATCGGCAAATCCGGCTTTAGTTGGGTTTATGTTGGAGCAAAACCTCATTGGAAAGTCTTCACTTATTATTTACTATAAAAGATAAATATTATGAATACAAATTATTTAGAAAGCGTAATCAAGCAATTTGAATACTATAAAATGTTAGCTGAAAAAACTTTTGCTCAAATTCCTGATGAAAAACTGTTTTGGCAATACAATGATGACAGCAATAGCGTAGCAACTATTGTAAAGCATCTATGGGGAAATATGATGAGCCGTTGGACAGATTTTCTTACAACTGATGGAGAAAAGGAATGGCGAAACCGAGATGCAGAGTTTGACAATGATATAAATTCAAAACAGGAAATGATAGACAAGTGGAATGAAGGATGGAAAGTGTTTATGGATGTACTGAAATCATTGAAAGATGATGATCTTGAAAAAATTATATACATCCGTAATCAAGGACACACTGTTCTGGAGGCTATCAATAGGCAATTAGCTCATTATCCATATCACGTAGGTCAAATTGTTTTTATTGGTAAAATGTGTGCTGAAAAATGGAATTCACTTTCCATACCTAAAGGCAAATCCAATAATTACAATGCTGAAAAATTCTCAAAACCTAAAGAACGTGGGCATTTCACTGATGAGTTTCTAATCCATAAAGATGATGCAAGAAAACCTAATAAACAATAATTGACTTATAGTTATGAAATTCGCATTAAACAAATCATTAGAAATTTTAGATAACACTCCTGATTCTGTTGCAGCTTTGCTTCACCAAGTGAGTGAAGATTGGGTCAATTCGAATGAGGGTGAAAACACATGGTCCGTAAAGGAAGTAGTAGCTCATTTAATTGTATGTGAAGAAACAGACTGGTTACCTCGAATAAGAATAATTCTGAAAAGTCCTAACACTGTTTTTATTCCAATAGATATGCAGGCACATTTCAGTATTGCCCAAAAGTATTCTTTAAAAGAGTTGTTGATTATGTTCAGAAATCTTAGAGATTCTGGATTAGCAGAAATTCGACAATTTGAATTTAGCCAAGCCGATTTTCAAAAAGTTGGTATTCATCCTGTGCTAGGGAAAGTAACTTTACAGGAGCTTATATCAACTTGGGTAACACATGATATGACGCATCTTGGACAGATAGCTAGAATTATAGCAAAGCAAAATGTGGAACTCGTGGGTAGTTTCAAACAGTATTTAAGAATATTAAATTGAAAAATATGGATAAGATTAAAGTAGAAAAATTTTCACAAGATTGGATTGAAGCTTGGAACAAGCACGATTTAAGCGAGATATTATCTCATTATGCTGATAATATTGAATTTCATTCGCCCTTTATTCCTCTGCTAAAGTTTAATGAAACAGGCGTAATAACCAATAAAGATGAGTTGAAAAAGTATTTTGAAATCGGATTAAAAAGTTATCCGGATTTACACTTTATATTTCATGATGTCTTTGTTGGAATAGATTCATTGGTTATTCATTATACCTCAGTAAATGGTAGAAAAGCAGCTGAAGTTTTTAAATTGAACGAACATGGAAAAGCAGTTGAAGTATTTTGCAATTACGCATAAAACAAGATGAATGAATTGGATTAAACACCCTTTGATGTTAAAAGGAGGGCTGATTACGTTAAAACCTCTAGAGCATAATCACTTTGATGAGTTGATAGACCTGGCAGGCAATAAAGAAATTTGGAAGTATTACACCATAGATGGCAGTAATCCAATTATACTTAGAGAAAGTTTAGAAAGAAGTTTGATTGAGAGAGAAAAGGGAACGCAATACCCTTTTGTGATTGTAAAAAACGATAACATGAAATTAATTGGTAGCACACGATTTCTAGACATTCAAGCCGAACATAAAAAACTTGAAATTGGTTGGACATGGCTACATCCTGACTATTGGGGAACTTCAATTAACTTAGAATGCAAGTTATTGCTACTTACATATTGTTTTGAGGAGTTAAACACAAAACGAGTTCAGCTTAAAACAGATGAAAACAACATCCGTTCTCGAAAAGCTATCGAAAAAATTGGCGGAAAATTTGAAGGCATCTTGCGAAATGATATGATAAGATATAATGGAGCAAATCGGAATTCTGCCTATTACAGTATTTTGGATATAGAGTGGGGAATGGTTAAGGTAGATCTCCTAAAACTATTGATGTAATTGAGTGTATTTAGTAGATGTTTAGCATATTAAATTTTTGATGGGTAGGTATTGGAGGCAGGTTGGCTGAGGTTGTTGCATTTCTGCTTTTGTTCTATCTTGCTTTTTGAAAATAAGATGCATGGAAGCAATTAGTGTGTTAGATATGTTTAAGATTGGTGTAGGCCCTTCGAGTTCACACACACTTGGACCGTGGCGTGCTGCAGAGCGCTTCTTGAAAGAAATAGATAAGCAACTTACAAATATTCAAGCAGTAGAAATTATGTTGATGGGTTCGCTTGCCAAAACAGGAAAAGGACACGGAACAGATATTGCCGTATTGCTTGGATTGAGCGGAGCCGATCCCGTAACGTTTAATGTAGATTCGATTACACCAACCATAAATGCCATAAAAGATAAAAGGGAAATTTTGTTGAAAGGCTTGGTGCAAGTTCCATTTCATTATGAAACTCAATTGATGTTTGCTAAGAAAGAAATTCATCCGGGGCATCCGAATGCACTTACTTTCAAAGCATATTTTGCAGATGGGTCGTGTGTAGAGAAAACTTTTTTTTCAGTAGGTGGCGGGTTTATTACCGAAGAAGGAGAAGAAGCAATGCAGCAGAACGGAGTGCGCTTAAAATATGAAGTGAATGATGCCGATGAATTGCTTACAAACTGTATGCGAGCAGGTATCAGTATTTCGCAAATGGTGCGGGAGAATGAGCGAGCCTGGCGCAGCGATACGCAAACTAAGGATAGTGTGTTGAATATATGGAATGTAATGAGCGATTGCATGTATAGAGGTTGCACCACAGCAGGAACACTGCCGGGAGGCTTACATGTTGCCCGCAGAGCCGCAGCATTGAACCAAAAATTGCTGCAAGAAAGAAACACACAGTTTACAACCAAGGAGCAATGGATGCAAGCCATAGAGTCTATTCATCCTTCGTTTCAGAATACTTTAAATTGGGTGAGTTGCTTTGCATTGGCAGTAAACGAAGAGAATGCTTCGTTTGGAAGAGTAGTAACTGCACCTACCAATGGTGCTGCGGGCGTAATTCCTGCCGTGTTGATGTATTATCTTCTTTTTGTGAAGGACAAAGAGCAGCATGGTGAAGATGCCGTTGTAAATTTTATACTTACGGCTTCCGAAATTGGAGCACTGTTTAAAAAAGGCTCTACTATTTCGGCAGCCATGGGCGGTTGCCAAGCAGAAATAGGGGTAAGCAGCGCTATGGCAGCAGGCGCATTAACCGAGCAGTTGGGTGGTTCGCCACATCAAGTATTGCAAGCAGCAGAAATTGCCATGGAGCACCATCTTGGTTTAACCTGCGATCCAATTGGCGGATTAGTACAAATTCCATGTATTGAACGAAATACTATGGGAGCCATTAAAGCAATAACTGCTGCGCAGCTGGCATTGCAAAGCGATGCAGAGCGTGCTAAGGTGAGTTTAGATGCAGTTATTAAAACCATGTGGGAAACAGCACTTGATATGAGCCATAAGTATAAAGAAACTGCCGATGGTGGGCTTGCAATTACAATTCCGTTGAACCTACCCGAGTGCTGATTGCTGCAGTTATTTGGGTTAGCCCTGTACTTAAAGGAATAAGCAAAAGCAGTAGCCCCGGTACGCGATAGCGAACTATAGAACCAACTACCGGTGTGGTAATGCCAATAATAGCAAACAGCAATAATGCAAATGCAATGCAAGCTAAACTCAGTCGCCATTCGTGTGCACTTAATTGAGGTATAAAAGCTAGCGAAGCAATAATCAATACCAGTAGTAAAATATTTTCAATGGCAGATACCAGCAGCAAAGGAGAAGTACTGCTCCAAATAAAAGGTTGCAGCAATACATTGAAAATGCCATAAATACCAGATACTAAGAAGGAGAAGGTGTTGTTGCCATCAACCGATGGAACATAGATGAAACTGCCCGATTGCATGTATATGGCAAGGCGTTGCATATCGTGTTGTTTTTGAGCAATACCCAATGCTACGTTGTTGTGTAGCAGCAACGCATCTACCGCAAATGCCAATGCCACAAGCAAAGAAATTACAGCTATGTAAGTTACCGTAATTCGCCAGAGCGATGTTTGTTTTCGGGTAAATAAGAATGCTGCTGCGGGTGGAATTAAGCAAAGCAGTACATACACCTTTAAAAGTGCCAACAGTAAAAATAATATGGCGGCAAACACTAGGTGCTTTCGGTTGAATGTAGTAGCAATTTGTGTAGCGTTCCATATAAAAAAGCCGAATGCTAGCGTAAGTACGGTTTCTTTTAGTAAAGCACTTGTCCAAAAAACTACCGAAGGGAAAAAGAGTAGCAGTAAGGCAGTGAAGTTGAATGTAGGCAGTATTTTCTCTACCGATTTAATAATGGCAACAATTCCTGCGAATCCAATAAACGAGCCGAATAGAGAATGGATGAAAATACTCTTGCCGGAAAAGAAAGCTATACAGGCATTCAACTTAATAATAAACCTGCTGTCGTTATACACCATGCTGCGCACTTTGGGATCCCAATGATTGAAATTTTTTATAGCTGCCAACACTTCGGGCGTTTCTATATTTATTTCAAATAATAGCTTAAAAAAGAGTTTAGGCGAGTGGAAAAAGATTCCCTGTAAGGTTATGCCGTCTTCAAAGTATTTGTAGATATCGGCATCTTGCTTGTTGGTATAATAGTAAGTATAAAGCAAGGTGAGTGCCATGCCTGCAGATACTTTCAACAAAAAAGCAAGGAGCAATATTTTTTTTGAAACAAAGTTGAGTGCAAACCATTTTACTTTCCACACTACAGTAGCAAGCAACACAACATAGGCAGCAAAAAGAATGAATTGTAAAATGTTCAACATGGCAAATGTAGTATGCAAAGGAACTACTGCAATATTTTCAATAAAATAGTAAGCCTTATTATGGCTGTATGTGTGCTGCACGCTTCCGGGTGCGGGAGTTTCCTTAAAAATGTGTTAGTTCGCGCTTGTATAGTAAGATGATTCGTAGGTTAAAACAGCAGATAGATAAAACATTACAGGAGTTTATCAGCCATCAGCAGAGTGCCGGATTTTTAATTATTGGCGCTACCATCCTTGCGTTGGTATTGGGTAATTTACCTGTACATGAGTTGATAGAAAAAGTATGGCATACCGATGCTGGCATTCATGTAGGTACTTTTAATTTTCAGCTATCGCTGCATGCTTGGGTAAACGATGGCTTAATGGCGATATTCTTTTTTATGGTTGGGCTGGAGATAAAGCGGGAGTTGATAGATGGCGCATTGTCTTCCTTTAAAAAAGCATCGTTGCCGGTAGCAGCCGCTTTAGGTGGAATGATTGTGCCTGCATTGATTTATGCGGTATTCAATTTTAATAATCCTGCAACGGCACATGGTTGGGGTGTTCCAATGGCTACCGATATTGCTTTTGCATTGGCAGTGTTGTTGCTGGCGGGCAATAGAGTTCCATTTGCATTAAAGTTATTGCTTACATCGCTGGCAGTGGTAGATGATTTAGGAGCCATTGTGGTAATTGCAATTTTTTATGCAAAGGAGCTGCATCTGAATTATTTGTTGGCAGCAGGTGGCATTACGCTGTGGATGGGTTTAATGAATTATGCAGGTGTAAAGCGTTTTGTATGGTACATTGTTCCGGGTGTTTTGTTGTGGTATGCTGTTTTTCAATCGGGCATTCATGCTACCATTGCAGGAGTAATCCATGCTATGATGATTCCTTACGATAAAAACGACAGTGCCAATTCCACATTGGTTCGTATTGGACACGAAGTGCATGTGCCTGTAAATTTTTTAATTCTGCCATTATTTGCATTCAGCAATACGCTCATCACTTTCACTCCCGAAATGTTTCACGATTTAGCTTCGCCAATGTCTTTAGGTATTGCACTGGGCTTAATGGTTGGTAAGCCGGTTGGCATTACATTGTTTGTGTGGTTGGCAGTTAAAACGGGATTCTCTACCTTAGACGGGCGCACTAATATTAAGCAAGTGTTGTCGGTAGCCGTGTTGGGAGGAATCGGCTTTACCATGTCAATTTTTGTGAGTATGCTGGCGTTTGAAGATGCTAATATGATTAACGCTTCTAAGCTGGCAATTTTGCTTTCTTCATCTGCAGCAGCAATTGCAGGTTTGTTTTTGATAAAGAGAGTATTGAAAGAAGAAGACGCACTTCGCACATAGTTTTTAACCGATTTTTAGTTGTATGGCACAATCACAATATCGCTTATTGAAACGCAAACATATCAATGATGAAAAGTGGAATGCTTGTATTGATAGAAATAGTGAATTGCCTTATGCTCTTACATGGTATTTAGATTGCGTTGCCGAAAATTGGTCGGCATTGGTGTTGCGCGATTACGAGGCAGTTTTTCCAATTGTTTGGAAGAAGAAGTTTGCCATTACTGTAGTATATAATCCGTTTTTTTGCCAGCAGTTGGGTGTGTTCACAGATGATGACCACCCCATGTTTGAAGCCACCTGCCTGCGCTTTTTGCAACGCAAGTTTTTATACAGCGATGTAAACCTGCATTACAATAGTATTGCAGAGAGTTCTAAGCTATTTTCTATTCGGCAAAATTTTGTGTTGCCACTTAATCAGGAATACGAAAAAATTAAAGAAGGATATTCGAAAAATACGCAGCGCAATCTTACAAAAACCAAGTTGCACCATGTTTATACCGCACCATTTACCGATGCTTATTTATTTGCAGGCTACTACGAAAAGTACTCTGCCGTGGGCATAAAAGGCTATGCAAGAAAACATACCATTGCGTTGGAGCAATTAATAAAAGAAAGCGTAAAACGGGGGATGGGAAAAATGGTAGCAGCTTATTCTGTAGAAGGCAACCCTCCGGTGGCATTGGCATTCTTTTTAAGATACAAAAATAGGATATTTAATTTAGCTCCCATCACCTTTAAAGAATCGCGCGAAACCGGAGCCATGAGTTTTATATTGGATGAGTTGATTCGCGAACACAGTAATTCCGATGTGGTACTTGATTTTGAAGGGTCTTCGGTAGAAAGCATTGGGCGTTTTTACAGAGGTTTTGGTGCCAAATCGCAGAATTTTTGGAACTATCACCACACACTTTTTGATACCTTTTTACAACCATTGAAGGGGCAAACCTATCTTCTGTAAAAAACATTTTGAAGTTTTAATTTTACACTTCTATATTTAGACTTTTATCAGCAATAACATGAAGCACTTCTACGCCCTCATAATAGTTTTGTTTTCTATAGCTTTGGTGCGCGCGCAAGACGTGCATTTTTCGCAATACTATGCGGCACCCATCTATTTGAATCCTGCATTAACTGCCAATATAAACGGAGTGTTTCGCGCAGCGGCAAATTATCGCAACCAATGGTTTTTAATTCCAACTTCTAATTTAAAGGCACCATACCAAACCATACAAGGCTCTTTCGATATGCCAATTCTACGGGAAAGGTTAAGAAACGATGGCTTTGGTTTTGGATTGAATGTGTACCACGATAGAGCGGGCAATGGTGTACTTACTACTACTACGGCATTGGCTTCTATTGCATACCACAAAGCGGTAGATAGATATGGAAGAAGCCGAATCTCATTTGGATTGCAGGCTGGAGTTACCAATAAGGCAATCAACTTGAATAACTTAGTGTTTGAATCGCAGTTCGACCAAGCAATTGGATATTGGAACGAGAATCTTTCGAACCAAGAAAGCCCTATTGCCAATACATCTATCATTTACCCAACTGTAAATGTGGGCGCATTATGGGCATCGCACCCAAAAACAAAGTTTAGGTATTACATTGGCTATGCTGCCAACAACGTATCGCGCCCGCGCGAATCTTTTTTAAGCGATACCAAAAACAGAATTCAAATTCGCCATATTGTACATGGCGGTATGGAAATTTTTACCAGCAGAAGAATGGACTTCAGCTTTGCACCCACTTTCCTTTTCATGATTCAGAATGCGGCACAGTCGTACCAAACAGGTTTAGGATTTAATTATGATTATACCGATGAGTTGGGCTTCTTTGGCTCAATAGCCACACGCTTTAGCCCAGGGAATCCTGATGCGGTAATTGGCGGTTTTGGAATGGAATTTTACAATGTGCGTTTAGGTGTAAGTTACGATTTTAATTTTAGCGGATTGCGCACCGCCACGCGTGCTCAAGGTGCAGCTGAAGTGGGCATTGTTTATGTATTCAAAAAGGAAAAAACAGGTCCTGTTCAGTATTCTAATTATTGTCCGGTGTTCTAATTGTTTTTTTTCTGACCGTGCACACAAAATCTCCCTTTATTGATGGTGAATTACTGTTTTGTAAGAAACAAATTTGGAGTTTTGAAAAGAAGATAAAGGAACTTCTAATGTAATTGTGGAATAAACTTAGTATGTTACGGATAATGAAAAGTATTTTTTTGAAAGTATTCGTGTTGGCAGTAATATGGAGTTTTACTGTTGTAAGTTATGCTCAACCCGGTTGCCCTGCGGTAAATGCCGGACCTAACCAAACACTGCAATGTGGAACTTCGTGTACCAATTTAACGGCTACTTATTTTAATACCGGTGGCACCAATACTTATGCCGTAAGTTCCATACCATACACACCTTTTAGTTATACTGCCGGCACAAGTATTTTGGTAAATCAAGATGATATTTGGTCTCCGGCTATTAGCTTACCTTTTACCTTTTGCTTTTTCGGGAAATCATATACGCAAGTGGTAGTAGGTGCCAATGGACTTATATCGTTCGATGTATCCAATGCCGGAAATGGCTGTGTATGGAACACTACGAGTAGCGGTACATTTCCTACAACTAATATGTACACCAATGTTATTATGGGAGTTTACCATGATATCGACCCTTCTATGGGCGGCACTATTAAGTACCAAATAATTGGGAGTGCCCCATGCCGTATGTTTATCATATCATGGTACAATGTGCCTATGTACGATGATATTTTTTTAGTAGGTTCTTGTTGGAATATACCTAAAGCAACCCATCAAATTGCCATTTATGAAACTACCAATGCTATTGAAGTGTATGTGGACAATAAAAGTGCTTGCACCGGTTGGAATGATGGTTTGGCAACTTTAGGTATTCAAGATGAAACAGGTACAAAAGCATACATAGCATCTAGTTACAACAACTCTGTTTGGAGCACCAATAAGAAGGCTTGGCGTTTTACACCTAACGGCACATCTATTGTAAATATCGACTGGCTGCAAGGAGGCAATGTAATAGGCACAGGAACTACTATAAATGTTTGCCCAACAGCGGCAACCACTTATACGGCACGCGCAACCTATCAGCCCTGCAATAATGGAACTCCAGTGGTAGAAACTAGTACGGTAACCGTAACACCCAACTTACAGTTTCAAGCAATAATTGATTCTTCTAAAAATGTAACGTGTAATGGTGCTGCCAATGGTGCTGCTTATGCTCACGTAAAAGGCGGCTTAGCTCCGGTTTCCTATGGCTGGAATACAGCACCTAATCAAACCACCATTACTAATTTAGCTCCGGGTACTTACACTTTTACGGCACAAGATGGTTCGGGTTGTAACATTTCTAATACTGTAACTATTACCGAGCCTCCGGTAATGACGGTAAATGTACCGAACGATACACAAACTACTTGCTCAGGCGTAGGAACAGGAACACTTATTGCTGAAGTATCAGGAGGCAATAGACCTTATACCTATAAGTGGAGCGGCTCTGCACAAACAGATTCTTCATTAAAAAACATTGCCGCAGGCACTTATACTGTAACCGTAACCGATAGTGAGGGCTGTACCGCAATAGCCAGTGGAACATTAACACTTCAAGTTGGAAACAATAATGTAGCGCTTACTTCACCCATTATTGCTAATGTTTCGTGCAATAAAGGCAGCGATGGAAGTATTACAGCCGGAGCCACCGGTGGTAGCGGAAATTATACCTACACCTGGAGTAATGCTGCTAGTGGGGTTACAATTTCAAATTTGCCGGAAGGAGCATATTCTGTTACGGTAAATGATGGTGCAGGCTGTACGGCAACTGCCACCTATAATATCACAGAACCTACGGCCGTTGTAATTGCCAATGGTATTGTTACAAATGTAAGTTGCAATGGAGGAAGTGATGCTTCTATAACTGTTTCACCTTCTGGTGGAACAGGTGTTATTACCTGTAATTGGAGTAACGGACAGTTAGCAACCAATACAGCTACGGCACTTACAGCAGGCAATTATGCAGTAGTTGCTACCGACCAAAAAGGCTGTGCCGATACTGCTGCCTATGTAGTTACAGAGCCCAATTTGCTAGAGATTACAGCACTTAACGTTACCAATATTGGCTGTAATGGTGGTGTTGGAACAATATCGGCAAATGTTATTGGTGGTACGCCTATGTATGTTTACAGTTGGGTTCGCCCAAGTGATGGACAAGCCTTCCATTCGCAAGTTATTAGCGGCTTAACTCCGGATTTCTACACTGTAACAGTTACTGATAGTAAAGGCTGTACTGATACAGCTTCTGCCACAGTTACGCAGGCTCCGGGAATAGATGTGAGCATTACATCCAGCACCAATGTTTCTTGCTTTAATAGTACCGATGCTACAGCCACTACTTCCGTTACAGGAGCTAATGGCACCATAACCTATACTTGGAGCAATGGCGAAACCGGCAGTACGGCCATAAACCTTCCGGCCGGAACACAATCTGTTACCGTAACCGATGCCAACAATTGTCTTGATACAACTACAGTAGTTATTGGTGCTCCGGATTCTATTTATGTTGTTTCATATCAGGTTGATAGTGTTTCGTGCTTTAATGGAGGTGATGGAGTTATATCCATATCAGCAATAGGGGGAGTTGGAGGTTTTTCCTATGTGTGGAATAATTCGCAGACAGATTCCGTGGCAACAAATTTAACTGCAGGCAATTACATTGTTACTATTACAGATGCCAATAGTTGTACTACTACATTTGCAGCAGTTGTAGAACAGCCTACGCCCATAAATGTTACACTTGCCACCACCAAGGCTCTTTGCTTTGGGCAAGCAAGCGGAACAGCCAATACTATTGTACAGGGCGGCACTCCACCATACACCTATGTTTGGAGCGGAGGCACCGGATATGGTAGCTCGGCAACCAATTTGTTTGCCGGAAGTTATACACTCACAGTAAGCGATATGAATGGATGCACAACCACTCAGCCATTTGCTGTTGGCGAAGAAGATTCGCTTAAATTATTTGCAGCTACCACTCCGGAAAAATGCACCTATACTTCCGATGGTTCTATTTCGCTTTCTGCACTTGGTGGAGTAGGAACGGCATATTCTTTTACCATATCAGGAAATGGTTTGCAACAAAGCAATACAACAGGTCTTTTTGAAAATATCCCCGATGGAAACTATACGGTAAGTGTACGCGATATCAACAATTGCCTTACTAGTACCGAAGCCGTTGTTCAGCCTGCCACACCAGATGATTTTTATATACAAGCAGACAGTACCACTTGCTTTGGAGATGTTTACCGCGATGGCAGAATAATTATTACGCCAATTATTCCTGTAAATGAACCCTACTTATATGCTATGCTTGGCTCTGATTATACCTCGCTTGGTCGTTTTGAAAAATTAGGACATGGTGATTATACCATTATGGTGAAAAATAAAAACGGATGCGAAACTACTTTAGTAGCTACGGTGCCGCAACCTGAAAAGTTAGAGGCACAAATAGCTCCGGTACTATTAAAAATTGATTTGGGCGAAAGCGCCACCATTAGTGTTAAGCACAATGGTAGAAATAATATAACATATAGTTGGGCACCTACCAACGGTTTAAGTTGTGTTGATTGCCCGAATCCAATGGTGTCTCCATTTACTGAAACTACTTACACATTATACCTTAAAGACTCTCCGGATGGAAGAAAGTTTTGTACGGCAGAGGCTTCATTCACTGTAGAAGTAGGACCTCATGGCGAAGTACTTGTGCCCAATATGTTTTCACCCAATGGTGATGGTATTAACGATGTGTTTTATGTATATGGCAACAATGTGCGCGATATACGGCTTACCGTATTTAACCGATGGGGCGAAAAAGTGTTTGATGCAGACTCTATGTACAAAGGTTGGGATGGTACTTATAGAAATGTAGCACAGTCGCCCGGAGTTTATACTTATGTAGTAGAATTTACATTTCTCGATAATCAAAAGTTACAAAAACAGGGGACTGTAACATTGGTACGATAAGCCCGCTATTGCTAACTTATTTTTATACTGTTTTATCTAATGAAATTTCGATTAGGTTTGCTACTGCGATTTCATAAAAAGTATGTTTGATTTAATTGAAAGTTTTCCCCGCCAGTTAGTAGATGCTGTAGCATTGGCAAATGCCGTAAATCTAAAGAAGAAACTACCTGCAATAAGCAATATTGTTGTAAGCGGCTTGGGTGGCTCCGGTATTGGAGGTCATGCTGTAATTGAATTGGTTGCCGATGAATTGAACGTGCCTTTGGTGGTAAACAACAGTTATGTACTGCCTCATTTTGCAGGGAAAGAAACGCTCATTATACTTTCGTCTTACTCCGGTAATACCGAAGAAACCGTTGCTGTGGCAAAGGCCGTGAAGGAAAAAGGACTCACTGCTATTTGTATTACCAGTGGTGGAAAATTAAAGGAACTGGCAGAGCATTACGGTTGGGACTATTTGCTTATTCCTTCGGGAATGCCACCTCGCTGCGGCTTTGGCTATTCTGTAGTTTTTCAATTGGCACTATTGGAGCAATATGGGCTTATATCTTCAACCTTTAAAACTAAGGTGCAGCAAGCAGCCACATTACTTACCACGGAACAAAAAAACATACAGGAGCTAGCTAAAAACACAGCATTGCAGTTAAAAAATAAACTCTTTGCATTGTTTGCCGATCAAGGATTTCACAGTTTGGTAGTACGGGCTAAGCAGCAGTTCAACGAAAATTCAAAATCGCTTTGCTGGGCAAATGTATTTCCCGAGATGAATCACAACGAATTAGTAGCATGGCGCGGAGCCAAGGGCGAAATTTCGGTGGTGGTATTTAGAAGCAATTGGGAAAATGCTCGCAATAAACACCGCATTGCTTTCAGTAAAGAAGTAATTGCACAAACAGGAGCAGCGGTTGTTGAACTCTTTGCCAAAGGCAATTCATCTTTCGAACAATACTTTTATCACACACATTTAACCGATTGGATTTCGTTTTACCTTGCCGAGCAGCAACAGTACGATCCTATGGAAATTGAGGTGCTAAACAAACTCAAAGCACATTTGGCTGCTATAGATTAAGGCACCACCGTTTTTAATATCATAAATACTAAAGTAGATATGCCGAAACTTTCAATAAAAGGAAACGCTATGCCGCCATCGCCCATTAGGAAATTAGCTCCTTATGCCGAAGCTGCTAAAAAGCGTGGAGTAAAGGTTTTTCACCTCAATATAGGACAACCCGATATCGAAACTCCGGAACAGTTTTGGGACGAGCTAAAAGATTTAGACATGAAGGTGCTCTCTTATGCACCCAGCGATGGCTATCCGGTTTACAAAAGGCAGTTTTCTAAGTATTACAATGCAATTGGCATTGATGTTGCACCCGAAAACTTTATGATAACCAATGGCGGCAGCGAAGCCCTATTGTTTACCATGATGAGTATTATGGATGAAGGCGATGAAATTATTATTCCCGAACCAATGTATGCCAATTATATTGGTTTTGCACAGGTAGGCGGTATAAAAGTAGTGCCCATTCCCACTTCAATAGAAAATGGTTTTGCACTTCCCGAAATAGCTTCTTTTGAAGCGCTTATTACGCCTAAAACAAAGGCCATACTTATTTGCAATCCCAATAACCCTACCGGTTATTTATACAGCGAAGCCGAGTTGCAAACCTTGCGCAACTTATGCCTGCAACACGATTTGTTTTTAATTGCCGATGAAGTTTATCGAGAGTTTGTGTACGAAGGGAAGCAACATTTTTCGGCATTAAACTTATCGGGTTTAGAACAGCATGTGGTGGTTATAGATTCTATAAGCAAACGCTTTTCGGCTTGTGGGGCGCGTATTGGAGCGCTTGTAACCCGCAATCAAGAATTGTTAGCTGTAGCTTTAAAGTTTGGTCAGGCAAGGCTTAGCCCGCCATCGCTTGGGCAGTTGGCAGGCGCAGCTTTGTTCGATTTGCCACCTGCATATTACCAAAATGTAGTAAATGAATATTCGCAACGCAGAAACTTATTGGTAGAAAAATTGAATACCATAGAAGGTGTAAAGTGCCCCAATCCGGGTGGAGCATTCTACTGCGTAGCTGCATTGCCTATTGCCAATGCCGATGATTTTTGCCAATGGATGCTCGAAAAATTTTCGCATAATAATTCAACTGTAATGATGGCTCCGGCATCGGGCTTCTATAGCAATACTGCTAGTGGTAAAAACGAAGTGCGTATTGCGTATGTACTAAACAATAGCGATTTAAGCGATGCAATAGATTGTTTAAAAGAAGGGCTTAAAGCCTATGCAACACTGTAACTTTGCTATGAAAGGCATATTGCTTTCAGTATCACTCTTTATTACAGCACTTGCAGCAGCGCAGGATTATAAATGGCTACATACCATAAAGAATCAAAAGGGTGCCATACAGTTGTTTGAGGAAGGAGCTGTGGTAATAACCATAAATGGAAACGATAGTAAACGCTACACCACCACGCAGCTACCCGATACTTGGAAACAAAATGGTTTACAGGTTACCTTTACAGGGCGCGTTGGGGAAATTCCACCGCATATCCGCATGATAGGTACACCGCTCCAGTTAAAGTGTATTCATGTTTCAAAAACTGATGCAAAGAAGTTAGGTATAAAGAAAACAACCATAAAGTTTAAATAGCATGGCACTAATTTTACCTGTGCGCGGGCACACACCAATACTGGGCGAAAACTGCTGGTTAGCACCCAATGCAACCATTGTGGGCGAAGTAACGATGGGCAACAATTGCAGCGTGTGGTTTAATGCAGTAGTGCGGGGCGATGTGCATTATATTAAAGTAGGAAACAACGTAAATATACAAGACGGAGCCATCATTCACGGCACATACCAGCAAGCGCCAACCCAAATTGGCGATAATGTGAGCATTGGCCATCGCGCTATAGTACATGGTTGCACTGTGCTTCAGAATTCACTTGTTGGCATGGGCGCCATAGTAATGGATAATGCAGTAGTGGAGGAGAATGCCATTGTTGCAGCAGGTGCAGTAGTGAGCGAAAAAACCATTGTAAAAGGCGGTTGGATATATGCCGGCATACCTGCCAAACCACTAAAGCAGGTAGATGAAAAGAATTTTCAGCATCTAATAGCGCGCATCAGTAAAAACTATGCCATGTATGCGGCTTGGTTCAAAGAGCAGGCATAAGTTGCTAATTGAAAAAGAAATTTGTTTCTTGCTTTCGCAGTTTGTACGAATTAAAGATTGAAAAGGTGGAAGATTTACAACAAGAAGAACAAGTGGTGCTGGTAGATGAACAGTGTACAGAATTGGGTCTAATGCCTAAGTTGGAAGCCCACGAAAAAGGATTACTACATAAAGCAATCAGCATTATTATTTTTAATAGCAAGGGCGAAATGCTCATAACCCAACGGGCATTTACAAAATATCATTGGCCGGGAATATGGAGCAATACTTGTTGCAGCCATCCACGAGCAGGCGAAAGTTTTAGTGCCGCTGCACAGCGCAGGCTTCAAGAAGAATTGGGTTTTTCTACACCATTACAAGAAGCTTTCCATTTTATATATAAAGCTACAGACGATATTTCGGGTTTAATTGAACACGAATACGATATGGTTTATACAGGTACGTACAACGAGCGTTTTCAATTCAATAAAGATGAAATTGCCGATGTGCGTTGGGTAACTGTAAACAACTTGCTGGAAGATGTGGCACAGCACCCAGAAACCTATTCATTTTGGTTTAAAATTATATTGCAGGAATTTAAGCAGAGAGGTATTATTTAGTGCGTTCCTCCAAGCAACAATGATTAGTAAGCCAGCGATATCTAAAGTGATTTTCGTTTGGATAAATAATGATTACAACAACCAATAGGATTCCCATTGCTAATACGCCTTAGGTTGTACAGCATTTATAGCTCGAATTTGAAGCCGGTTTGTATTGGGTAAATATATTGTTTAGTTTTACTTTGATAACTTAAGCGGCAAAGATGCAGCAATCAATTTAGCAGTCAATTTTTTGCTTGTTTGGAATAATGGAATGGTTGCTGCTATGCGTAAAATATAACAGAAACAGGCGTTCTGAAAACCTGATAAATATCATATTGAAGGCTATACTGTGTCATAAGCACCTATAGCAAGTGGGCATACATTTGTTCTTTCAGAAAAAAGACTAAGCAGTGAGTGTATTGTTCATATTAATTGGGGTGAGTTTAGTATTTGCGCTGGGCTTTTTAATAGCCTTCATTTTTAGCGTAAAGAACGGTCAGTTCGATGATGATTATACACCATCGGTTAGGATTCTTTTTGAAGACGAAACCAATCATACTTCAATCCAAAAGAAACAACAGTAGTTTATGGAAATTCAACAATTTAGTTACGACAATCGTTCGGTCAGAAACTTTGCCTATGCAACATTTATTTGGGGGCTAGTGGGTTTGCTGGTGGGTCTTATTGTGGCACTCCAGTTAGTGTTTCCGGAGCTTAATTTCCCGGAGTATTTAACCTTTGGAAGGTTGCGGCCATTGCATACCAATGCAGTAATTTTTGCATTTGTGGGCAATGGTATTTTTATGGGTGTTTATTATTCGTTGCAGCGCTTGTGTAAAGCCCGCATGTGGAGCGATACGCTGAGCGCCATTCACTTTTGGGGTTGGCAACTCATTATTGTGCTGGCAGCTGTTACGTTGGTTTTTGGTATTACTTCCAGTAAAGAGTATGCGGAGTTGGAGTGGCCAATAGATATTCTAATCACCATTATTTGGGTGCTTTTCGGTATCAATATTTTTGGTACTATTTTAACTCGTAGAGAGCGCCATTTGTATGTGGCTATTTGGTTTTACATTGCTACTTGGATTACAGTTGCACTATTGCATATTGTAAACTCCTTGGCTATTCCGGTAGATTTGTTTAAGAGCTATCCAATTTACGCAGGAGTACAAGATGCGTTGGTACAGTGGTGGTATGGACACAATGCAGTAGCATTTTTCCTCACTACGCCTTACTTAGGTTTAATGTATTATTTCTTACCCAAAGCAGCAGGTCGTCCGGTTTATTCGTATCGCCTTTCTATCATTCACTTTTGGGCACTTATATTCCTATATATTTGGGCAGGGCCGCACCATTTGTTATATACTGCTTTGCCCGATTGGGCACAGTCGCTCGGTACGGTGTTCTCTATTATGCTTATTGCTCCAAGTTGGGGCGGTATGCTAAATGGGTTGCTTACCCTGCGTGGTGTTTGGGATAAAGTGCGCGATGATGTGGTTTTGAAATTCTATGTTGTAGCTGTTACGGCTTACGGTATGGCTACCTTCGAGGGTCCATTGCTTTCTATTAAAAGTGTAAACGCTATTTCGCACTATACCGATTGGACAATTGCTCACGTACACGTTGGTGCTTTGGGTTGGAATGGTTTCTTAACATTCGGTATTTTATTTTGGTTAATTCCTAAGTTGTTTAGAACAGAATTGTTCTCACGCAGGCTCGCCAATATCCATTTCTGGTTAGGCACATTAGGTATTCTGTTTTATGCAGTGCCGCTGTATTGGAGCGGCTGGACTCAATGGGCGCTACTACGCCAGTTTAAGCCGGAAGGTGTGTTGATGTATCCTAACTTCTTAGATACATTAAATGCCGTAATGCCTATGTACTATTTGCGTGCGGTGGGTGGTGCTTTGTACCTTACTGGTGCTGCCATTGGTGTATATAATTTAATAAAAACCATTCAGCAAGGTGCGTTTGAAGCAAATGAACCTGCCGAAGCACCTGCATTATCAAAAGAGTTTACTACTCACAGTAATGAACATTGGCACCGTTGGATAGAGCGCAGGCCAATTCAGTTATTGGTGTTCTCATTTATTGTTGTAGCTATTGGCGGTATAATAGAGTTTATGCCAACTTTCTTAATACAATCGAATGTGCCCACTATTGCAAGTGTAAAACCATATACTCCGCTTGAGTTACAGGGAAGAGATATTTATGTGCGCGAAGGTTGCTATGTGTGCCACTCGCAAATGGTGCGCCCTTTCCGCGAAGAAGTAGCACGCTACGGTGAATACTCAAAGGCCGGAGAGTTCGTGTACGACCATCCTTTCCAATGGGGTTCTAAACGCACAGGACCCGATTTGGCAAGAGTAGGTACACGCAATTTGCCAAACAGTTGGCACTACAATCACATGGACGATCCACGCTCGGTATCCGATAAATCTATTATGCCTCCTTATCCGCATTTGTTAGACAACGATTTGGATATGAGTACTACCAAAAAGAAAATAGAGGTGATGAAGAAGCTCGGAGTGCCATACCCGGCAGGTTACGAAAATGTGGCAAACGATGAATTGCTGAAACAGGCAAGGAAAATTCAGGAAGATTTAAAACGGAATGGCATTACCACATCCGAGAAGAAAGAAATCATTGCCATGATTGCTTATCTGCAACGGTTGGGTAAAGACATTAAAGGCGAATCTACCTTTACTATTCCTAAAGAATTAAGAGCAAACTAATTTACGTACAGCAAAACCATATCGTATGTTTTCATTCATTAAAAAGTATGCAACAGGAATTTCGGGTATAGATATTTTCCCCGATATATCGTTGGTGATTTTTGTATTGGTTTTTGCTGCAATGCTGTGGTTTGCATTGCGTGCCGATAAAAAGTACATCAAGGAACTCGAAGAAATTCCTTTAAACAATTGATTTTCTATTTCAAAAAAAGTAAAGCATTTAATATGAAACCTATATATAAAGCGTATTTATTTAAAGGTGCTGCATTGGCAATATCGGTAGCTGCCTTTGCAGGGCAGGCAACCGCGCAGGCAGCAGAGCCGGCTAAGGAGCTTGCAACTGCCGCATCTGGTAATTCAAATTGGGTGTGGTGGTTGGTAATAGCAGCTATGGCTATATTGCTGCTTGCCATTGCGGTGTTGGGAAATGTGCTGGTAGTATTGGCAAAAATGAGCGTAAAGAAGTCTAAAGCAGTGGCATCTATGTTGCTATTGTTAGCAGGTTTTTCTGCCTCTGCTGAGGAAGCCGCAACTGAGGCTGCTGCTCCGGTAGCCAAAGCTGCAACTTCATCGCTGTTTGGCGATATAAACGTACTTTTAGCAACTGCAGTGTTGGTTGCAGAGTTTTTGGTAATAGTGCTGCTGGTAAAGAAAATTTTAAGCTTTGTAGCATTACTCTCCGATGAAAAAGAAACCAAGAAATCTGTAGGTCTGCAATTGCCAGATTTTCTCAATCGCTTCAACGCATCGGTGGCTATTGAAAAAGAAGCCGATATTTTGCTCGATCACGATTACGATGGTATAAGAGAATTAGATAATGATTTACCACCATGGTGGAAGTACGGATTTTACATAACCATAGTTTGGTCTTTTGCTTACTTGGGCTACTATCATGTATTTGGAGGCCCTACCAGCCAAGATGAATACATAGCTGCCGTAGAGCAAGGTAAAGCTGAGGTTGAAGCCTACTTAAAAACAGCTGCAATGGATGTAGATGAAAACAATGTAACAATGGCAGACGAGGGCGGCATCAAAAGTGGGAAAAGCATTTTTGAAAGCAATTGCGCTACTTGCCACGGCAAGTTGGGCGAAGGAATTGCAGGACCTAACTTAACTGACGATAACTGGCTGCATGGTGGCTCAGTGAAAGATATATTTAAGACAGTGAAATACGGTGTGGTGGCAAAAGGTATGAAAAGTTGGAAGGATGATTTATCTCCGGTAGATATTCGCAATGTATCGAGCTATATAAAATCTATACACGGCACCAATCCGCCCAATGCTAAGGCTCCGGAAGGTGATGTGTATAAAGAAACTGCGGCAGATGCCAAAGCTGCTTCATAAGGACTTTTTATTTTCCGGCTTACACACTACTGCTTTATTCCATGTTTAAAGAAGAAAACTATGAGCGAAATGAACGATGCCTTTCGCGACAGTATTGGCACAGTAACCAGTGAAGGTAAGCGTAATTGGATTTTTCCTAAGCACCCCAAAGGAAAGTTTTACAATGCCCGAACTATTGTTACAGTATTATACCTAATAGTGTTTTTTACGCTGCCGTGGGTAAAGGTAAATGGTGAGCCGCTGTTTCTCTTCAATATTTTAGAGCAAAAGTTTATTCTGTTTGGGCAAATATTTTGGCCGCAGGACTTCTTTATTTTTGGTTTTACTATGCTCACCTTCTTGGTGTTTATAGTGTTGTTTACGGTAGTGTTTGGCAGGGTGTTTTGTGGTTGGGTTTGCCCGCAAACCATTTTTATGGAAATGGTTTTTCGCAAAATAGAGTATTGGATAGAAGGCGATGCCGATAAACAAAGAGCCTTGTCTAAAATGCCGTGGAACCAAGAAAAAATAGCTAAGCGCTCCATAAAATTTATTGTATTCTTTTCGCTATCGTTCATAATTGCCAATTACTTTCTGGCGTATTTAGTTGGCATGGATAGAGTAATGCTGTATGTGCGCGAAGGTATATTTCTGCACCTCTCGGTTTTTATTCCGCTTGTAATGTTTGCGGGCGTTTTCTTTTTCGTGTTTTGGTGGTTTCGCGAGCAGGCGTGCATTATTGTGTGCCCTTATGGAAGGCTACAAGGTGTAATGCTCGACCCTAATTCCATAGTGGTTGCTTATGATTATGTACGTGGCGAGCCTCGTTCAAAATTCAAGAAACATAGAGATGAAGAAGAGCAAGTGGGCGATTGTGTAGATTGTTTTGAATGTGTAAAAGTATGTCCAACAGGTATAGATATTCGCAACGGCACACAGCTTGAATGTGTAAACTGCACCGCATGTATAGATGCGTGCGATGCTATTATGACCAAGTTTAATCGCCCCATAGGCTTAATAAAATATGCCTCTGAAAGTAATATTGCCAAAGGCGAGAAAACAAAGTTCACCATACGCACAAAGGCTTATACCGCAGTATTGGTACTGCTCTTGGTAATTTTAGGTGTATTGCTTTTTTCACGAAAAGATATTCAAACCAATGTAATGCGAGCGCAGGGAATGCTGTATCAGGAGCAGCCCAATAACCAAATAAGCAATATCTATAACATTACTATGGTAAATAAAACCAGAAAAGATATTCCTATTACATTAAAGTTAGAAGATCCCGAAATTAAAGGAACTGTTAAAGTAATGGGAAAGAGCTTGGTGCTGCCTAAAGAAGCAATGGGAAATGGTATTTTTATTATTTATATAGATAGAGATAAACTAAAGAAACGAAACAATAAAATTAGAATAGGTGTGTACTCCGGGAACGAAAAAATAGATGTAGTAAAAACTACATTCTTAGCTCCCGGAAGTTGATGTTTTTCTAAACTAAAGTACAATTGCTATGCTGAAGAAATTTAATTGGGGTTGGGGAATAGCTGCCGCTTATACGAGCTTTGCTTTACTGGTATTGTTTATGGCATATAAATCCACACAAAATAAAGTAGAGTTGGTAACTCCCGATTACTATGCTCAGGAGTTGAAATACCAAGAGCGCATTAACCAAATAGAAAATTCACGTAAGTTACAAACACCTTTGGCATGGGAAGTAAACGGCAAGCAAGTAGTGCTCTCTTTTCCAAGCGAAGCCGGAGAAAATGCTACTGCAAAAGTGCTGTTTTACAAAGCAAATAATAGTACAAAAGATGTAACCATTTCAGCTGCTGCCGATGCAGACGGCAAATGTGTTTTGGTCTCCGAAAAACTAGAAGCCGGGGTATATCAAATGCAGATAGAGTGGCAGGCCAATAACATAGCCTACTATACAGAAACTACTATTAAACTCCAGTAATATGGAATTTGCAGCTACTGCATTTTTGTTGGGATTATTGGGCGCATTTCACTGTGTGGGCATGTGCGGTCCTATTGCATTGGCACTGCCGTTGGGTGGCTATAACCGCTTCGAAAAAGTAATTGGCGCACTGCTCTATAATATAGGTAGAGCTACTACCTACGGTATTTTTGGCTGGTTGGTAGGGTTTGCAGGTGCAGGTTTATTTTGGATTGGTTTTCAGCAATACTTTTCGGTGGTGTTGGGTGTATTGTTGTTGCTGTATGTGCTTATGCCGCAGCGCTATAAGGTTAAGGTAGAGCAAGTAAACTTCTTACAACCACTAATCAGGTATGTAAAGAATGCGCTATCTGCGCTGTTTAGGCAAAAGAATTTTTCATCGCTGTATTTTATTGGAGTGCTCAATGGTCTTTTACCATGCGGTTTGGTATATGCTGCGCTGGCAGGTGCTTTAGCAACGGGCAATCCGGTAAAAGGCAGCTTGTTTATGATGGCATTTGGTTTGGGAACCTTTCCGCTTATGTTGGCTGTAAACTTATCGGCACAGAAAATAAGCATTCAGTGGCGCAATCGAATGCGCAAAGCTGTACCTGTGTTTATTTCATTTATTGCAGTATTGCTTATTCTGCGTGGTTTAAATTTAGGTATTCCATACCTTAGCCCTAAGTTGGTGAGCCTGCCGGAAGGAAGCACTGCTATTTGCCATTAAAACATACCTTAGCACAAGTAAAAGAAAGTGCTGCTTAGTAGGCAGAGAAAATTATTAGACATCTAAGCAGCTTGCATTATCAATGCCTTGTTGCAGTTTTAAAAAGAATGGTGTATGAAAACAATTATTTACCACAATGCACGCTGTTCTAAGAGCAGAGAGGGGTTGTGTATTTTAGAAGAAATGGGTGCATCGGTAGAAGTACGCAATTATTTGGCAACCCCACTTACTTTTGAAGAAATAGATCATCTACTTTCCTTGCTCAAGGCAGCACCTTTAGATGTTATCCGCAAGAACGAAAGCATTTTTAAAGAAAAATTTTCCGGCAAAGAACTCAGTCGCAGCCAGTGGATTCAAGCAATTGTGGAGCATCCGGTTCTTTTAGAACGACCTATTGTGGTAAGAGGCAATAAAGCTGTGGTTGGGCGACCGCCATCGCTTATTAAAGAACTATTGAACTGAGTTTTATTACATATAGTACTACTTTGTAGCCGGAGTTGCATGCCTCAATATGCAGCATCTGGTAGTTTTTGCTTGTAGTAAAATTTTAATCCCACTTTATTACACAGAAATGCCGTTTTTAAGCAATGTTTAGTCTCCTTGCCATTGTGATTTGTGAAAAAGGAAAGTGAGATGAGTTTTTACGATGTTGAAACAGGTTCATAAAGTACTTGTTTTTGTTGAAAACGTGTTTTTATAGCTGTTGATTTCCTTTAAAACTACTTTTCCACATACTTTTTTGAAGTTTAATTCTGGTGTAAAATTTATATTCTACGCGGCTTTCGCCCTATTTCTTAAAATTGTTGAAAACTTTTGTGTCCAGAAATGTGTCATAAAGTGGTATAAAGTGGATACAAGTGTTATTTTCGTTCTGTATTTCACAAATGAGCACATTCAGAGGACAGTTTAATTGCACAATAGACGACAAGGGGCGTATTAAAATGCCTGTGTCGTTTAAGGCGCAGTTTCCTGCCGAAGACAAAGGTTGTTTCATTCTAAAAAAAGGCTTAGACGACTGTTTAGAGATTTATCCGCTTGCAACTTGGGAACAGGAAGAAGAAAAGTTGCGCAAGTTGGATCGCTACAATCCGGTACAGCGCGCGTTTTACAGTACTTATACTATTGGAATTTCTGATATGGCATTAGATAGTGCCGATCGTTTTTTAATTCCCAAAAGCTTAATGGGGTATATCAATAATACCCGCGAAGTAATTTTGAAAGGTGAGCTCGATTGCATTCAAATTTGGGAAGCAAACAGGTTCAATGAGTTTGTGGCAAATAACCTGGCCAACATGCATCAATATAGTATTGAAGTATCTAACTATTTAAATGAGTTGGAAAGAAAAAAATAATGAGCGTGAAGCGCATTCGGGCAACGAAGGTGCATATCATGTTCCCGTTCTTTTACATGAGTGTGTAGAGGCATTGCAAATTGGCGTGTCGGGCGTGTATGTAGATGCTACATTTGGTGGAGGAGGGCATTCGCGCGAAATTTTGAAGCACTTGGATGCCGATGGCAGATTGATTGCTTTTGACCAAGATGCTGATGCGCAGCAGAATTTGCCCGGAGATGAAAGGTTGACTTTTATTCCGCAAAATTTCAGGCATTTACAACGTTTTCTGCGAGCAGAGGGGATAGCAAAAGTAGATGGTATTCTGGCTGATTTGGGTGTGAGTTCTTTTCAGTTTGATACTGCAGAAAGGGGTTTTAGCTACAGGTTTGATGGAGCGCTGGATATGCGTATGAATGCAGCGGGAGGGCAAACTGCGGCAACCGTGCTAAATACAGCTTCTGCCGCGCAGTTGCAACAAATTTTTGGCGAGCTGGGCGAAGTGCGCAATGCAAAAACGCTCGCAGCAAAAATTGTTGAAGAGCGTTTACACAAGCCGTTTAAAACCATCAGCGATTTGTTGGGTGTGTGCGAAGCAGTAATGAAGGGAGATAAGCACCGCTATTGGGCGCAGGTTTTTCAGGCGTTGCGCATAGAAGTAAACGATGAACTGGGAGCATTAAAAGAACTATTGCAGCAGAGCACTTTGGTGCTAAAACCCGGTGGGGTGTTGGCGGTTATCACCTTTCATTCACTAGAAGATAGGTTGGTAAAAAACTTTATGCGCAGTGGCAATTTTGAAGGCGAGCACGAGAAAGACGATTTTGGAAATATACACCGTGTGTTTGATGTGGTAACAAAAAAGCCTATAGAGGCAAGCAGCGAAGAGCTATCAAGAAACTCAAGAGCACGCAGCGCAAAACTGCGTGTGGCAATTAAAAGATAAAAATGGACACAGCCGAAAAGCAGGAAAATAAAGGGCTTAAAGCATTTTGGAGCAAGGCAAATACCGCCAGTGAATTGGGGTTTATGCAATTGTTTACCCACTTGCCTTTTATTATGTTTTTAATTGCCTTGGGCGTGTTGCACATAGCCAATAATCACTTGGCGGAATACTACGAAAGAAGTATTGCCCAAAAAGAAAAAGAGGTGCGGCAGTTGCGTTGGGAACACCTTTCTACTTCATCGGAAATGATGAAGCAGAGCAAGCAAAGTTCCGTAGCAGGGTTGGTGGTAGAGCAGGGAATTAAGCCGTTGCGTGTGCCTCCCAATATTGTAGCAGAGTAATAAAGGCAGTAAGAATATTTAGGAATAAACAGAATGAATAAAAGGCAGCAAATAGTAGTTCGTGTGCGCATAGGCTTTCTTGCAATATGCCTGGTGGGTGCTGCTATTATTGCACGTGCTTTTTATATTCAAACTTATCAGGGAAAATACTACCGCAGCCTTGCCGATTCTTTCACCATTTCTAAAATTAAATTGCCTGCCGAGCGTGGCAATATCTATGCCAGCGATGGCCGTTTGCTCGCCACCACTTTGCCGGTTTTCGACTTGGGATTTGATGTAAGAACCAGTATGCGCAACGATGAGTTGTTTAGAAAACACATAGACTCTTTTGCATTGTTGCTAAGCTCAAAATTTGCAGGAAAAACTGCCGAGCAATACAAAAGAGATATTTGGAAAATGCGCAAAAAAGGCAAAAGCTATTTTGTGTTGCAGCGCAATATTCCATACAATGTGCGTATAGAAATGGAGCGCTGGCCTTTGGTGCGCAGCGGGCAGTATGCCAGCGGAATGGTATTTGATGAGCGCAGAGAGCGTTTAATGCCATTTGGCTGGTTGGCAGAAAGAACCATAGGCTACTATAAAAAAACAGCTAAAGAAAAGGTGGGAGTAGGCTTAGAAAAGAAGTTCGATACCATACTCACCGGTAATGCAGGAACCACCTTGGCACAGAAAATTTCGGGCGGTTTGCGCATTCCTTTAGAGTCGCCAGAAAATGTGCAGCCGCAACCCGGAAAAGACGTACATACCACTATTGATATTGAGTTTCAGGATGTGGCAGAAGATGCCTTGCACCGTGCGCTTATTCACCATGGTGCCGAGCATGGCTGTGTAATTTTAATGGAGTGTAAAACCGGGAAAATTCGTGCTGTTGCTAATCTAGGCAGGGGCAAAGATTCTACATACAAAGAGCGTAAGAATTATGCTTTTGCAGAAACTGAGGCACCGGGTTCAACTTTTAAAATTGCAACGGTGGCAGCTTTAATGGAAGATGGATTGGTTACCAATGCTACCAAAGTTAATTTGGGCGATGGCTCTGCTGTATTTTATGGTTTGCGCATCCGTGACCACGATGTGCCTACAACTCCGGTAATGGATTTAAAGCGTACCATCGAAATTTCTTCTAATGTGGCCATAGCTACTTTGGCAGATAAGTATTACAACAATGTTGCGGGAAAGCAGAAGTTCTACAACTACTTAGATAAGTTTGGTTTCACCAAGAAAATAGATATTGAAATTGAAGGCGCAGGCGAACCGCTTTTGCGCAATTACAAAAAATGGCAAGCAACCTCTGTTCCGTTCTTGGCACATGGTTACGAAATGCAAATTACTGCTTTACACACACTGTCGTTTTACAATGCTATTGCCAATAACGGTGTTATGGTAAAGCCTTCTATAGTTGAAAAAATTACTGCTTACGATAGAACTATAGATTCTTTTGGCACAGTAGTATTGAATGATAAATTGCTAAGTCCTAAAACTATTGCGGCATTGCGGCTAATGCTCGAAGGTGTGGTGGAAAATGGTACTGCCACCAATCTAAAAACCGACTATTTGAAAGTGGCAGGTAAAACCGGAACCGCAAAAATTGCACAAGGAAAAGAGGGTTACAAAGTAGCGGTATATCAAGCCTCATTTTGCGGATACTTTCCGGCAGAAAATCCTATGTATTCTATGATTGTGGTAATCAATTCGCCATCGCAAAATGGCTATTATGGCAATAAAGTTGCGGGAACAATATTTAAGGAAGTAGCCGATAAGGTGTATTCAAAATCGCTGCAAATGCAAAAGCCAATTCAGCAGTTGATAGCGCAAAAGCAATTGCCTGTAATTACCAAAGGCAATAGCGAAGAAATGGCTGCCTTATACGCTTTGTGGGGAAAGAAATTGCCGATACACGAAAGCGAGTGGGCAAGGCTGGCAAGCAATGGTTCCGAGGTGCGTATTCAACAAATGGATGTAAAACCCAGTGTGGTGCCGGAAGTAACCGGAATGGGCTTAAAGGATGCCTTGTATTTGTTGGAAACATTGGGCTTACAAGTAAATGTTGTGGGGAAAGGTATAGTGAAATCGCAGAGTATAAAAGCAGGAGAACCAATTGTAAAAGGAACTCAAATAGTAATAGAACTTTCATAAAGTAGTGAAACAACTAAAAGAACTCTTGGTGGGCATCAATATTCAGCAAATTATCGGTAGCGATAGTGTGCAGGTGGGTGCTTTGCGTTCAGATTCGCGCCAAGTGGGCAAAGGCGATTGCTTTGTAGCAGTTTCGGGTACAGTAGTTGATGGGCATAACTTTATTGCACAGTGCGAGCTTGCAGGTGCAGTTGCCATTGTGTGCGAAAAACTGCCTGCACAGCTTCAACCACAGGTAAGCTATGTGGTGGTGGCAGAAAGCAGTAGTGTGTTGGGTGTAATGGCTGCCAATTTCTTCCATCATCCTTCGCGCAAATTGCAGTTGTTTGGTGTTACGGGAACCAATGGCAAAACTTCGGTGGCTACTTTGCTTTTCAGGTTGTTTAAGCAGTTGGGGAAAAGCGTAGGCTTGCTTTCTACCGTTCAAAATCAAATTAACGAAACGGTTATTGCCTCTACACACACCACACCCGATGCCATTGGTTTAAATGCGTTGCTTGCTCAAATGGTGGAAGCAGGTTGTACACATTGCTTTATGGAAGTAAGTTCACATGCTGCGCACCAAAATAGAATTGCAGGCTTGCGCTTTGCAGGTGCGGCTTTTACCAACATTACACACGATCATTTAGATTATCATAAAACCTTCGATAACTATATTAAAGCCAAGAAAAAATTCTTCGATGAATTGAATGAGGATGCCTTTGCAATTACCAATGCCGATGATAGAAATGGCTCCGTAATGTTGCAAAATACAAAGGCAAAGAAGTTTACATATTCACTCAAAACACCTTCGGATTTTAAAGGCAAAATTATTGATAACAATATCACAGGATTGCAATTAGAAATTGGCGGACAAGAAGTTCATGTGCGCTTAATCGGAGAGTTCAATGCATATAATTTAGTGCTGGTATATGCTGCAGCCATTTTGTTGGGCGCAGAAAAGGAAGAGGTATTGCGCATTCTCTCTGCACTCACACCTCCTGCAGGCAGGTTTGAGCAAGTGGTTTCGCCCAATGGAAAAATAGTAGGTATAATAGATTACGCACACACGCCCGATGCGCTCAAAAATATATTGCACACCATCAATGCCGTGCGCAATGGCAACGAGCAGTTTATTTCGGTAGTAGGTTGTGGCGGCAATCGCGATGCAGCAAAGCGTCCGTTAATGGCCATGCTGGCAAGCAAACTTTCCGATAAAGCCATTTTTACATCAGATAACCCACGCAACGAAGATCCGCAGGAAATTCTTAATGAAATGAATGCGGGCGTGCAGGCTCCCGAGCGCAAAAAGGTAATCACCATTGCAGATAGAAGAGAAGCAATACGCACGGCATGCAGTTTGGCAATGCCCAACGATATTATTCTGATTGCAGGAAAAGGACACGAGAAGTATCAGGAAATAAAAGGCGTAAAATATGATTTTGACGATAAGCAGGTGTTGGTAGATACATTTTTAGAATTAGAAAAGTAAGCAGCGGTAACAAAGTAGCATTATTCAATACTCAATAATCAGTACTAAGATGTTATACTATCTTTTTAAATGGCTTGATGTTCAGTATGATTTTCCGGGAGCGGGGTTGTTTAACTTCATCTCCTTCCGGGCGGCTATGGCATTGCTTTTGAGCTTGGTAATATCGCTCGTGTACGGTAAAAACATTATTGCCTTCTTGCGTAAAAAGCAAATTGGCGAAACCATTCGTGAACTTGGCTTGGAAGGCGAAAATTCTAAAAAAGGCACGCCAACCATGGGCGGTTTAATTATACTCGGAGCCATACTGGTGCCTACATTGCTGTTTGCCAAAATTGGCAGCGTGTACATTATACTGTTGCTTATTACCACTGTTTGGTTAGGATTTATAGGCTTTTTAGACGATTACATTAAAGTATTCAAGAAAGATAAAAAGGGGCTTGCTGGTCGCTTTAAAATAGTAGGACAGGTAGGGCTTGGCATTATTGTAGGCACGGTATTGTACTTTAATGGCAATGTGGTAATTAAGGAAGAAATTCCTGCGGGCGAAGTATATAAGTACGATAGCAATGAAATAAGCAAAATTACAGACGATAAAGGTGTAACGCATTTTATGACAACAGAGAAATCGAGCGTTACCACCTTGCCGTTTATTAAAAACCAAGAATTCGATTACGAGAGAATTTTAGGCGTTATACATGCAGATTGGAGCAAATACACATGGTTGGTGTTTATTCCTATCGTTATTTTCATTATTACGGCAGTAAGCAATGCCGCTAATCTTACCGATGGTATAGATGGTTTGGCAGCAGGTACTTCTTCCATTATTGGTGCCACATTATTAGTGTTTGCATACGTTTCGGGCAATATAATTTTTGCCGATTACTTAGATATAATGTACATACCCAACGTGGGAGAATTGGTAATTTTTTGTGCCGCATTTATTGGAGCTTGTGTTGGTTTTTTATGGTACAATGCATATCCGGCACAAGTGTTTATGGGCGACACAGGCTCGCTGGCACTGGGCGGTATTATTGCCACTATGGCGCTTTGCGTGCGCAAAGAATTGCTGCTGCCTTTAATGTGCGGAGTGTTTTTTGTTGAAACAATTAGTGTAATGCTGCAAGTAAGCTACTTTAAATACACCAAGAAGAAATATGGCGAAGGCAGAAGAATCTTTTTAATGAGTCCGATTCACCACCACTTTCAAAAAATGGGAATCCATGAAAGCAAGATTGTAAGCCGTTTTTGGATTGTGGGCATTATGCTGGCAGTATTAAGTATTGTAACACTAAAAATTAGATAGAAAGAAGTGGCTAAGCGTTTAGTAGTTCTTGGTGGTGGCGAAAGCGGAGTTGGTACTGCAATACTTGGTATGAAGCAGGGATACGAAGTGTTTTTAAGCGATGGTGGCGAAATAAAGCCGAAGTACATAAAAGTGTTGAATGAATATGGCATTGCATACGAAAGCAATACACACACGGCACATAAAATTTTAAATGCCGATGTAGTAATGAAAAGCCCGGGCATTGCACATAAAACACCTATCGTAAAAGAGTTGAAGGCAGCCGGAGTGCGCATAGTAAGCGAAATGGAATTTGCTGCACCATTTACCAATGCCGAAATTATTGGTATTACAGGCAGCAACGGCAAAACAACCACTACGGCTTTAACCTATCATATTCTGCGCAATGCAGGTTTAAATGTGGGCTTAGGTGGCAATATAGGCAGGAGTTTTGCATGGCAAGTTGCCACAGAAAATTTTGAATACTATGTACTGGAAATTTCAAGTTTTCAATTAGACGATATTGAAACTTTTCGTCCTAATGTGGCGGTGCTTACCAATATAACACCGGATCACTTAGACCGCTATAACTACGAACTCGATAACTATGTGGCCGCAAAATTCAAAATAGGTAAGTGGCAAAACGAAAGCGATTATTTTATCTACTGTGCCGATGATGAAATTACCATGCAAAACATGGATCGCTACCCAACCAAGGCACAAAAAATTCCTTTTAGCCTTGAAAAAAAATACAAGCAAGGCGGCTATGTAGAAAACGAAACTTTATTCATTAACATAAACCAAACTCAGTTCACCATGAGCAATTCTGAACTTGGCATTAAAGGCCGACACAACACTTACAATTCATTAGCAGCGGGGATTGTAGCAAATATTTACGGGCTGCGTAAAGACGAAATCAGGAAGAGCCTGAGCGATTTTAAATCGTTAGAGCATAGATTAGAGACTGTAACTAAAGTACGTGGTGTAGAGTTTATTAACGACTCTAAAGCAACCAATGTAAACAGCACTTGGTATGCACTCGAAACCATGAGTAAACCAATTATTTGGATTGCTGGTGGTGTAGATAAAGGCAATGATTATTCGGTGTTAACTCCTCTAGTTCAAAAAAAAGTAAAAGCATTGGTTTGTTTGGGCGAAGACAATACAAAGCTACACAGTGCTTTTGGTAAAGCCGTGGATGTAATTGTGAATACAAATAATATACACGATGCCGTAAGAATGGCATACCAACTGGGCGCTCCGGGCGATGTGGTGTTGCTTTCTCCTGCTTGTGCTTCGTTCGATTTATTTCAAAATTTTGAAGACAGAGGAATGAAGTTTAAAGAAGAAGTAATTAAGCTTTAAGGTTTCAGTTTCGTTGTTGAATTAACGAATTGAATTGTTATGAGCAGCATATTCAAACATTTTCAGGGCGACCGTTTAATTTGGTTGGTGGTATTTTTACTCATCGGAGTTTCTATGTTGGGTATCTATAGTTCCACCAGTACTTTGGCTTTTCGCTTGCAGGGAGGCAATACAGAGTATTATGTAATGAAACAGTTTTTTTATGTTGCTATTGGGTTTGGGTTAATGTTTATTACACACTTGGTGGATTATCGCTACTATTCGAGGTTGGCGCAAATTCTTTGGTTGGTATCTATTCCGTTATTGCTTTATACCATGTTTTTTGGTACAGAATTAAACAATGCCAATCGTTGGATTACTATTCCGTTGGTGGGGCTTACCTTCCAAACTTCAGACTTGGCAAAGCTGGCTCTTATTATGTATTTGGCGCGGCAGCTAAGTTTAAAGCAAGAAAATATAGATGATTTTAAAGAGTCGTTTTTGCCGATATTGTTACCTATTATAGTTACGGCTTTACTTATTGTGCCGGATAATCTTTCTACGGCATTGATTGTGGTGTTTACAAGTATTTTTGTAATGTTTATAGGTCGGGTTGCTTTAAGGCATATCGCGCTTTTGGCGGGTGCGGGAACTTTAATAATGGTATTGTTTTTTGCAATTTTATTTGTGATGCCGCAAAGCATGTTGGTTGGGCGAACTGCTACTTGGAAACACCGTGTAGAGAATTTTTTTGACCGCTCCGGAAATGTGGAAGAAGAGTACCAAGTGCTGCAATCTAAAATTGCCATTGCCAAAGGCGGCTTGGTGAACTTAAATGCAGGCGGCAGCGACCAAAAGAACTTTTTGCCACACCCTTATTCAGATTTTATTTACGCCATAATTATTGAGGAATATGGATTGCTTGGCGGGGCAATTATTCTAATGCTGTATCTTTTTTTTCTATACCGCTGTATTCGTATTGTATTAAAAGCTCCTAAGGCATTTGGTGCATTTTTGGCTGTGGGTTTAGGCATTGCATTGGTAATTCAGGCAATGATAAACATGGCTGTAGTAGTAAATTTAGTTCCGGTAACGGGCGTTACGCTCCCGTTGGTAAGCATGGGTGGCAGCAGCGCCATATTCACCAGCATTGCCTTTGGAATTATCTTAAGCGTAAGTCGTAATGTAGAACTTCAAAATGGCGAAGAGTCTTTGGAGATGGCTGCCTAATGCTACTTTATTTTCTTAATTCCTTTTCCTGCAAAGTCGTGAATTATTTTACCGTTTTCGCATAAGCCCGAAAGTTCGTAATCGGCAAATTCCAATACTTTTTTCTGATATGCGGCAGGGTACAGCAAGTGTACGTTGGGACCTGCATCTAATGTAAAGTAAACCGGCACTTTGCTGCTTTCGCGGAAGTTGCGGATGCTTTCTATCATGCTCAAGGTGTGTGCATTCATGAGTATAAACGATGGATTGGAACACATCATGAGTGCATGCAATGTCATGGCTTCATTTTCTGCAATAGCGCCAAAGGTTTCCCAATCGCCACTTTTTAAGGCAGGCAGTAAATTCTTAAGATTATCGTTGGCTTGTTTGTAGCGTGCCTTGGCAAATGGATTGCCTTTCATAAGCGAATGGCCTACACGGCTCGATACTTTTTTTTCGTTGCTGCTAGCAATTAAAATGCTATCGCGCAGGGTTTTAAATTCTTTGTGCAGTAAATTTTCTGCGCCAATACCAAAATCGTTTGAAGAGGTTTTTACTACCGCGCTTTCGCCCCAAACCGATGCATATGCAAACGGAGAGCGGCAGGCACTTCCTGAACCTAACCTCGAAAAAAGTGATACTTTTTTCATCCACTTGCTATCGCTTAGCAATTGCTTTTCGGTTGTTTTCTTTTTTGTTTTTAACTGTATTTCTAAGTCGCACAAAGCGGCTGCAAGTGCGCTATACGATGATGCCGAAGATGCAATACCCGATGAATGAGGAAAGGAGTTGGCAGAGTATATTACTAAACCATAATCTTTTAAAAACTTAAAATCGTTTTGTATGGAGGTGAAAAAGTTGAGTAGTCTTAAACGGAATGCAATATTTTCTTTTTTGTCGAAGTAGAATTGCAATTGCAGTTCATCGCTCTTGTTTTCTTTAGAAACTAAAGATACCGATGTTTCGGTAAAGCATTCGCTCAGTGTAAAGCTAAGTGATGGGTTTTCGGGTATTTGATTTTTTTTCTTTCCCCAATATTTTATGATGGCAATGTTTGATGGACTCTTCCATGTTGTTGTTGCAATAGGTTTCATACTTCCTTTTTTTGTGCTTCAAACCTAATTGAATTTTTATTCTGCTTCATATTGTTTTTCACAGCATTTTATATAAGGGTTCGCAACTTATGCGGCAAAACTTATTTTTGGATTTTTCTTTTTATGAGTAAAAGCCGAGCCCTTTTTGCAAGCCTTGTGGCAATAGTGTTTTTTATGTTGGTATTTGCCTATAGCAATCATTGGCATAATGGATTTCATTTCGATGATTCGCATACGGTACAGAACAATTTGTACGTGCGGCATATTCAAAATATTCCACTATTTTTTAAGGATTGCACCACCTTTAGTTCTATTCCATCGCATGGTTCTTATCGCCCGTTGGTAACTACTTCGCTTGCCATAGACTACAAACTTGGCGAGGTGTTTTCTGCCAATGGTTACGATCCGTTTTGGTATCATGTTTCTACCTTTATTTTCTTTTTGCTGCAGGCTGTTTTAATGTGGTTTTTTTTCAAAAAAATATTGGATACGGTTTCGCGCGGAACGCCCAATGCTTTTGTGGCATTATTTGCCGTTGCATGGTATGCGCTTAATCCGGTAATGGCAGAAACTATTAACTATGTTATTTCGCGCTCCGATTCGCTTTCTACTTTTTTTGTGGTATTAGCATTTGTGGTTTACCAGTATGCTGCTTCTGCACGCAAGTATTATTTGTATTTAATTCCAATACTTATTGGTGCTTTGGCCAAGCCAACGGCAATTATGTTTGGACCCATGCTAATGGCTTATCACCTGTTGTTTGAGCAAGAGCAGAGTTTATTGGCAGTAGGCAAATGGCAGTGGAATAAATTGTGGAAAGTAGCATTGCCTTCGATGGCAGTTTTTGTGGCTGTATATTTCTTTATTAAGAAAATGGAAGCAGGCATGTTTGAGCCGGGCGGCAGTTCGTTATTTGAATATATAATTACACAACCGTATATCTATTTGCATTATGTGGCTATGTTTTTATTGCCCATGCAGTTGAGTGCCGATACCGATTGGAGTACTTTTAAATCGTTGAGCGATGTAGGTGCGTTGGTAGGTTTTGTATTTCTTATACTCTTGGTGTTTACGGTATTTATTACTTCTAAAAACCCAAAACAACGCCCTATTACATTTGGTATTTTGTGGTTTTTATTTGCCTTGGTGCCAACCACTTTTGTGCCATTGGCTGAAGTAATGAACGACCACCGTCAGTTTTATCCGCATGTAGGCACAGCATTGGCACTTACTTGGGCACTTTATTTGGTGTTAGAAAATGTGTGGAAGCGTATTCCGGTAAATGCAATAGTGTTGGGTTCTTTATTGCTTTTTTCAGCCTATGCTTATGGCACTTATGAGCGCAACAAAGTATGGCTTACCGAAGAAACATTGTGGAAAGATGTAACGGAAAAAAGCCCGCTCAATGGAAGAGGACTCATGAATTACGGATTGGCACTTATGGCACGGGGCGATTATGCTGGAGCAGAACAGTACTTTAAACGCGGATTAGAGTTGTGGCCATACTATTCGTATTTGTATATAAATATGGCTATTGCAAAAGAATCTACCGGAAAAATAGACGAAGCCGGATATTACTATCAGAAAGGTTTGGAGTATGGAAAAAGCTATCCGAATAACTACTATTACTATGGCAAGTATTTGTATCGCAAAGGAAGTAAAGAAGAAGCTATTGGTTATTTGCAGCAGTGCCTTAAAATGAGTAGTGCACAGGTAGATGCCCGTTATCTATTGATGGATGCCTTATACGAAACCAAACGCTTAGAAGAGTTGAAAAGCATCTGCACCGAAACTTTAAAAATTTTGCCAAGCGATAAAAAAGCAACCGATTATCTGGCTATGGCCGAAACAGGAAAAAGCAGGGCAGAGGTATTAGAAACTTCATTGCAAGAAAAGCCTACTGCCGAAGGTTATTTGAATTTAAGTTTAAGTTATTATCAAGCAGAGAAATACGATTTATGTATTACCGCTGCCGAAAAAGCATTGGCATTAAAGCCCGATTATGCAGAGGCTTGGAATAATATATGCTCTGCGCACAATGCACTCGGCAATTTTAAGGCGGGTGCTGCGGCTTGCGAGGAAGCACTTAAGTTGAAACCCGATTATGCTTTGGCAAAAAACAATTTATTGTGGGCAAAGCATAACCTAAAGTAGTAGCACATTGTTTTGCTGGCATACGTTGCGCAGCTGAGTGTAGCGGTACCACAAAAAAAGGAGCTGCCGTATTTGCCAATTATTACTTTTGAATAATGTTTAACAAAGCAACTAAATGGAGTCTTTTCCCAAAGTCGGCTCCTTATATTGTTGGTACAGAATTAGCAGAGCGTTTTAGCTTTTATGGCATGAAAGCAATCCTTGCCACCTTTCTGGTAAGCAACTTTTTTAATCCGGAAAATAACCCTGCCACGCAGGCAGGTGCCGAAGCGCGCTCAAATGAAATTACACATCTTTTTACAGCCATATCTTATGGCTGTTGTATTTTGGGAGGCATACTTGCCGATAAGTTTTTGGGTCGCTATAAAACAATTGTTTACCTAAGTATTATATACATTATTGGGCACTTGTTTTTAGCCGTTTTTGAAAGTAATTACCAATGGTTTATTGTTGGCTTAATGCTCATTGCCATTGGTTCCGGAGGCGTAAAACCGAATGTGAGCGTAATGGTGGGCGACCAGTTCGATAATCCTGAAGATAAGAACATAAGCAAGCTATACGATGTGTTTTACTTTGCTATTAACTTAGGCGCTTTCTTCTCCATGCTTATTATTCCTGTATTGAAACACCGCTATGGCGGAGCAATAGCTTTTGGTGTGCCGGGCTTGCTTATGCTGGTGGCATTACTCATTTTTTTGGCAGGAAAGAGGCAATATAAAATGGTGCCGCCATCTACCACAGGTAGTTCACGAACATTTAAGGAAACGGTTACCATACTCTCTAAAGTGCTGGTGGTGTTTGCATTCATACCGTTGTACTGGGCATTGTGGGATCAAAACGGATCTGAGTGGGTGTTGCAAGCCGCTAAGATGGATTTGAATTTTATGGGTATTACTTGGCTTAGCGAGCAAATTCAAGTGGTAAATGCTATTCTTATTTTGGTGTTTATTCCATTGTTTTCGGTAGTGGTATATCCATTGTTAGAAAAACTGGGAGTACGGGTAACTGCAGTTCGAAAGATTGGTTGGGGATTTGTGTTGGTTGCTGTTACATTCTTGCTTACAGCGTGGATTCAGCAGCAGCTTGATGCAGGTGTGAAATTGAATATTGCATGGCAATTATTGGCTTATACCATTCTCACAGCCTCAGAAATTATGGTGTCTATTACAGGTTTAGAATTTGCATTTGCACGCTCGCCAAAAGATATGAAAAGCACTGTAATGTCGCTTTGGTTTTTCACGGTTTTTCTTGGAAATATTTTAGTGTCGTTTATTAATAACAGTATTCACTCCGGTGGTTTTTTTAGCGGTTTCTCAGGGGCTTCCTATTTTATTTTGTTTGCAGGTATGATGGCTGCAAATACCATACTTTATTTTGTAGCAGTAAAAGTTTTTAAAGCAGATTCCGAATAATGAAAGTTTTTAAAACTGTTGAAGCATGGAAGAAAGAACTTGCTTCCTTACAAGGTAAAACTATAAGTTTTGTTCCCACAATGGGCGCTTTGCACGAAGGGCATTTGAGTTTAGTAAAGCAAGCCAAGCGCAACAAAAATTATGTGGTGGTAAGCATATTTGTAAATCCAACCCAGTTTAATAATGCCAACGATTTTGCCCAGTATCCCATTACTGTAAATAAGGATATGGCATTACTTAAAAAGGTAAAATGCGATGCACTTTTTTTACCCAGTGTAGAGGAGATTTATCCGGAGGGAACGGAGCAGAAAAACGCAATAGATTTTGGATTTGTTGCCAATACTTTGGAAGGAGAATTTAGGCCGGGGCATTTTGCAGGAATGGCACAAGTAGTAGAGCGCTTGCTCCGCATTGTAGAGCCACAGAAATTATTCATGGGACTAAAGGATTACCAGCAAGCGCTTATTGTTGGCGCACTTATTAAAAAGAGGAAACTACACATTGAACTTATTAAGTGTGCAACCAAACGCGAGGCAGACGGGCTTGCCATGAGTTCGCGCAATGTACGGCTAAATAAAGCATCGCGAGCAGTAGCGGTACAGCTCAGTAAAGCATTGTTTTATACACGCAGAAAAATTGCTGCATTAAAAAAGGCAGGCGAGTATATTCCTATAGCCACCATTACGGCAGCCGCAAAAGCCAAGCTGCAAGCCTATCCTGCAATTGATATTGAGTATTTTGAAGTGCGCAACGCACTTACACTGCAGCCGCAAAAGAAAATATCGGAGCAGCCGTTGGTAGCTTTGGTGGCAGCTAATGTTGGCGGAGTACGTTTAATAGATAATGTGGTAATCCCATGAAAGTAGGTTTGGTAGGATTTCCGCTGGCACATTCTTTTTCAAAAAAGTATTTTGAAGAAAAATTTCAGCGCGAACAGATTACCAACGCCTCCTATGAATTGTTTCCAATAGAAGCAATAGATAAATTGCCTGCTCTGCTATTGCAAGAGCAACTCAATGGCTTAAATGTTACTATTCCTTACAAAGAGCAAGTGCTGGCATACTGCACACATCTCTCTGATGAAGTAGCAGCAATTGGTGCCGCCAATTGTCTTAAAATAATTGGTAATGAAGTGCACGCGTTTAATACCGATGTATTTGGCTTTGCCGGTAGTATTCAACCATATTTAAAACCACATCATAGTACAGCACTTATTTTAGGTACGGGCGGCAGTGCCAAAGCCGTACAGTTTGTATTGAAGCAACTAGGTATTCCATTTCAACACGTTTCGAGAAGCAGTATGCACGGTTGCCTTACTTACAGTGCCCTTTCTTTGGAGTTAATAGAAGCGCATCCAATTATTATCAATACTACACCGCTGGGCATGTTTCCTAACATAGTAGCCAAGCCTGCCATTCCATATAGTGGTTTATCGGCAAAACACATAGTGTTTGATCTTGTTTACAATCCGGCTCAAACCGCATTCTTGCAAGCAGCTGCGCAGCAAGGTGCTGTTGTTGTAAACGGTTTAGAGATGTTGCATTTGCAGGCCGAAAAGTCGTGGGAAATTTGGAGCAATAGTACTTGTGTAGTGCATCTTGCCAAGCATTAGCCAATGCAGTGTTTGCCAATTAAATAACCTTACTTCTACGGCAATACACTAAAAAAGGTTACATTCAATTATCTTGAATGTGCAGGTTTTAAAACCAATAATATATTGATTATCAATTGTTTTTGTTTTTAACTGGTGAAATAATAAACTCAACAATATGCTTGATGTGTAAAACACAAGGGGTATTTGGCAACCTATGTTTGCATCATGTAAACGATATTGTTTACAGGGCACAAAAAAAATCTGAATTATGGAACTATTATTTGCAATCCTTATCTCGTTCGCATTAGGTGGAGGCGATGGCGCTAACATTACCGGAGGTTATGGCGATCTTTTCTACAAAGATTTAACTGCCGAAGAGCAAAAGAAATTTGATGAGATAACCATCACCGGAGGTTATGGCGATCTTTTCTTTAAAAACTTATCGGATGCTGAGCAAAAAGAATTAGCAAAACTGACCATCACTGGAGGCTATGGCGATTTGTTCTTTAAAGATGGCGCCAACATTACCGGAGGTTATGGCGATTTGTTCTTAAAAACACTCGAGCAATTGAGAGACGAACAGAAGTAAGATTTTAGTTTAATTTTTAGGGTAATACAGAATGAAAAAAAGCGGGTCGAATGGCTCGCTTTTTTCGTTTTGGGTAATTACAGTTTAATAATACTCAATACTGCATTGGTAAAGATACGCACAGCAATGGCAGTAAGTATTACGCCAAAAAACTTATTCATGGCGTTGAGCGTGTTTTGGCTCAATCGTTTTTCAATCCAATCTATACTTATTAAAACGGCATACACAATTACCAAGTTAATAAGAATACCTACTACCATATTCTGAACAGAATACACAGAGCGCAGCGAAATAATAGTAGTAAGCGTGCCTGCACCTGCAATAAGCGGAAACCCGAGCGGAACAATGCTGCCGCTCTTGCCTACTTCGGGGTCGGTTTTAAAGAAACTGCGGCCCAAAATCATTTCTATACCAATAATGAAAATTACAATAGATCCTGCAATGGCAAACGATTGCACATCCACTCCCATGAGTTTTAGCAAGGCTTCACCTGCAAATAAAAATACAATCATAAGGCAACCGGCAAATGCGGTGGCAATGCCCGGATGAAAGTGAAGTTCCCTGCGTTTTAAACCCAATACCACCGGAATATTCCCTACAATATCAATTACGGCAAACAACGAGAATGAAATAGATACAATATCTGCAATAGAAAACATGCTGCAAAGCTAAGAAGGTTTTAGGTGCAGGCTTTTAAATTTTCTCAAATAAATAGATTAGTGGTAAAATGTTTTCAAAACAAATTACCAACGGCAAGCGTATTTCAGGAAGTTGAGTGGATTCAGCTTTAATAAAAGAGGCAGATATTCTCTGCCTCCAATACGTTTAGTATGCTCTTGCAAAAATTACACGCTCTTTAGATGGTTTGCCGCTAAATACGCAAACTCCTTGATCTTGTTTGTTGTTGAGCGGAATACAGCGGATGGTAGCTTTGGTAAGTTCCTTAATTTTTTCTTCTGTTTCAGGAGTGCCATCCCAGTGGGCACTTAAAAAGCCTTGCTTGTTTTCAATAGCATCTTTAAATTCTTCCCATGTATTTACTTCGCGAATATTGCTGTCGCGAAAATGCTTGGCTTTATTGAAAATGTTTTGTTGAATTTCGTGTAGCAGGTTTTCAATATAAGTGCCAATACCTTCAAATGGTTGCGAAGATTTTTCTTTGGTATCGCGCCTTGCAATTTCTACTGTTCCGTTCTCTAAGTCGCGCATGCCCATTGCCAAGCGCACGGGCACACCGCGCAATTCATATTCGGCAAATTTAAAGCCGGGGCGCTTGGTTTCATCATCATCAAATTTTACGCTAATGCCTTTTGCTTTCAACTCTTTTAAAAGTGGTTCAACCTTATCGTAAATCTTTTTTAAATCTTCTTCTCCTTTGTGAATAGGAACTATTACCACTTGCAGTGGTGCTAATTTGGGAGGAAGCACCAAGCCATCGTCATCGCTGTGTGCCATAATAAGGGCGCCAATTAAACGGGTAGAAACACCCCACGAAGTGGCCCAAACAAATTCTTGCTTACCTTCCTTATTTAAGAATTGTACGTCAAAAGCTTTCGCAAAATTTTGTCCTAAAAAGTGCGATGTGCCGGCTTGTAGTGCCTGCCCGTCTTGCATCATGGCTTCAATACAGTACGTGTCTTCTGCGCCAGCAAAACGCTCGTTGGCGGTTTTCTTTCCTTTAATTACAGGAAGTGCCATCCACTCTTCGGCAAATTTGGCATATACTTCCAACATACGTTCGGTTTCTTCTATTGCTTCTTTAGGAGTGCTGTGCGCGGTATGGCCTTCTTGCCATAAAAATTCTGCTGTACGCAGAAATAAGCGCGTGCGCATTTCCCAACGCACCACATTGGCCCATTGGTTAATAAGCAATGGTAAATCGCGATAGCTTTGAATCCAATTTTTGTAGGAATTCCAGATAATGGTTTCTGAAGTTGGGCGTACAATTAGTTCTTCTTCGAGTTTGGCTTCGGGATCCACAATTACACCTTTGCCGTTTGGATCGTTTTTTAAGCGATAGTGGGTTACCACCGCACACTCCTTGGCAAAACCTTCTACATGCGCAGCTTCCTTACTCAAAAAACTCTTAGGAATAAAAAGTGGAAAATATGCATTTACGTGTCCGGTTTCTTTAAACATGGCATCTAAGGCATCGTGCATTTTTTCCCAAATAGAAAAGCCATATGGTTTAATTACCATGCAGCCGCGTACGCTGCTGTAATCTGCCAGTCCGCCCTTAATTACTAAATCGTTGTACCACTGTGAATAATCTTTCTCGCGGGTTGCAATATCTTTTGCCATGTGCGTTATTGTTTGTTGAATTGCTTTACAGCTGAATGTTAATGTTAAAAGAGGTTGCGAAAATATAAAAACCCTAATGCTTTAAACCCTTGTAAGCTAAATTTGTCAAGAACCAAAAATAAAGGGTATGAAAAAGAATATTCTTGTTGCCATTATTGCTGTTTCACTTTTGCAGGTGCATGCCCAAGATGATGTGTATTACAATCCCAATAACGATAAGGGCACCAAACAAAGTTCAAGCGCTAATTACCAGCAGCAGTACGAAAATTCTACTCCACAAAACAGTAGTAGCAACAATTCTTTGCCAAGTAATACAGATCCATATAAATACGATGATGGAACAACAGCATCGCGCTCCTATAAAAACGATGGATATACTACTCCGGCTGCAACCACCACGTATTATTATGACGATAACGATTATTACTATACCTCGCGTTTAAGAAGATATTACACGCCCTCGTGGGGAACCGGATTTTGGGATCCTTGGTACACCGATTTGTTTTTTTATAGCGGCAACCCAATGTACTGGGGAAGCAACATTTATGTAAACATTATGCCAAGTTGGAACTGGTGGCGTCCAGGACCTTATGTGGTAATATATGATTCGTGGGGTTGGAATAATTATGGATGGAATAACTACGGTTGGAATGGATATGGATGGAATAACTACAACTGCTATAACCCATGGCACCGATACGGTGGAAATTATTATGGTTGGAATAATGGCTATTACAATGGATACTATAATGGGTATCAAAATGGTTATTACAATGGCTACAACGATGGTATGTACGGAAATTGGTATGGAGGCATGTATGGAAAAACTTACGATGCTTCAGGACCTCGATTCCAGCAAACATCTGCTAACTCCGGCAGCAATTCATTGCCCGGAAAATATGGTAAAACAGATGAAAATACTCCGAGAGAAGGAGTGTTGAAGCCGGGAACTACAAGCGGACACAGCCCTGCTACTTCTGCTCAGCCCAAGCCTCCGGTAAACAACACAGTGGCAAAGCCAATAGAAACGCCACAAGTGCCACGTGATGGTTGGAAAAACACACCTGCCGTTACCGAAACTCCCAATAGAAACAATACTCCGGGAACTATGGAAGCCACACCGCGACCAAAGCCCGATAATATACAGCCTGAAAGTTCGCCAGGTTGGAATAATATAGAGAGAAATAATGGCAACAAAGATAGGTTGAATAACCGTTGGAACAATGTACAGCGTGAGCAGCCCAATAGCGTTATTCCAAGTGAGCAGCCATCGCGAGTGGCACCGGATACGCGCGACAGAATGGAACGAAATTTTGAACCGGTTCAACGTCCACAACGCAACTTTGAACCGCGCCAAATAGAGCCGCAGCGCAATGTTGAACCACAACACGTACAGCCACAACGTAACTTTGAACCGCGCCAAATGGAGCAGCGTAGTTTTGAACGTTTTGATAATGGAAATCGCCAAATGCAGCCGCAACGAATGGAGCGAAGTGAACCTGTACAGCAACGCAACTTTGGAGGCGGAATGAGAAGACACCCTTAATTTAAGCAACAGCAAGCATGAAGAAGGTTTGGATATTTATCTTCGGCAGTTTTTGGCTTGCCGAAGTATTTGCACAAGTGTATGATGCCGATGCGCTCAAGTATGGGCGCTTGCAAACAGGCGGCACAGCTCGCAGTATGGGAGTGGCCGGAGCTTTTGGTTCTGTGGGTGCAGATCTTTCTTCTCTTTTGGGTAATCCTGCCGGAATTGCATTGTATCGTGCTTCAGAGGTTTCGTTGGGAGTTGGTATTAGTGCGTCTAATACCAATAGCAATTTTTTAGGGCAGGAGCGATTGGGGACTAAAAGTGCTTTTGCATTTAATAATGGCGGATTTGTGTTTGCAGGTGCCATTAAGCAAAAGGGAAAAGTTTCGTTTTCTTCGTCTAATTTGAAGTTTGTAAACTTTGCTGTTACCTATAATCGTCTTTCTTCTTTCAACCGAAATGTATTGTACGATGGATTCAACCAAAATAATGTGTTTGCCGATTCGTGGTTGGGGGAGTTGAATGGGTTGAATGGAGCGCAACCAGCCTATGGCAATGCAAGCACGGCTGCTGTTTTAGCGTTTAATAACGAGAGTGTTTTTAAAGATTCTGTTTCGGGACAGTATGTTACGTATATGCATGCGCCATTGTCGCAGTCGGGGAGTATAAAAGAAAGCGGTGCTTTGGATGAGGTGAATGTGGCGGTGGGCTTTAATATTAACGAGAAGTTTTTTTTTGCTTTTGATGCCGGAATTCCTTTTTTATCGTACACCGCCATCAATGAGTTTGGGGAGCGCGATGCAGCAGATTCTATTGTTTACTTTAGCGACTATACTTTTAAGCAACAGTACCGAAGCAGTGGAGTAGGTTTTAATTTGAAGTTGGGTTTTATTGTGCGTCCGGTGGCTTGGTATAGAGGCGGTTTGGCTTTTCATTCGCCCACATGGTTTAGAGTAGATGAAAATTATTATGCTTCGATTATAGAGCATTACAATAGTCAAGAGTATTCAACAGATGCCACTTTTGCTCCGTTTCGCTATAAGTTGAACCAGCCTATGAAGGGCGTGGTGAGTAATAGTTTTTATTTTAAGCAGTATGGTTTTGTTTCGGTAGATTATGAGTTTCAAAATTTTGGAGCCATTAAGCATAATTTTTCGGGCTACGATGCCATGAATACTTCAATAAATACGGTGGTGAAAAACAAGTATGGTTTTGCGCATACGGTGCGGGTTGGGGCAGAAGGTGCGGTGCGTTGGTTTAGAGTGCGTGCCGGATATGCTTGGCAAAGTACACCATTTAAGACTGGTGTTGGCGCAATAGGTTACAATGAGCAAAGGCATGTAATTGGTGCAGGCTTGGGTTATAGGGGCAAAAAGTTTTTTGCAGATTTAGGTTACCAGTTGTTGCAGTATAATACTTACTCGCAGCCTTATCAATCTGGCGATGGCCATGAGCCTTCTGTAAAAACAGTGAATAGATTACACCAAGTGCTTCTTACACTTGGTTGGAGATTTACAAAAAGCTAAGCGGTGAAATTTTACTTTTTGCGCTTGGTCATTTCATCTCGTATGCGGGCGGCTTTTTCGTAGTCTTCGCCTTCAATGGCTGCTGTGAGTTGGCGTGTGAGCTCATCATCGGTCATGCCACTAAAGTTGCTGCTGCCGGAAGGTACGGGCTGCTGTGCCAATTCGGCAATTTCTTTTTCTACGGAGGCTTCTTCGTTTGGATCGGCTTCTACTCCGGCTTCGCGTAAAATATTTTCTTCAACAAAAATGGGGCAACTAAAGCGTACGGCAAGTGCTAAGGCATCGGAGGTGCGTGAGTCTATTTCGTAAGTTTCTCCATTTTGTTTACATACCAAGTTGCTGTAAAAAACGCCCTCTTGCAATTTATTGATGTGTACTTGCTCTAATGTAATATCGAAAGTGTCGCATACCATTTTCATGAGGTCGTGTGTGAGTGGTCTAGAGGGGCGCATATTATCTAGTGCTACGGCTATGGCTTGGGCTTCAAAACCGCCAATTACAATTGGTAGCCTACGTGAACCGCCTACTTCGCCTAGGATTACGGCAAAGGAGTGAGATTGTGTTACGCTGTGTGAGAGTGCCAATATTTCCAATTCAATTTTGTTCATGCTAGGTTTCGTGTGTTCAAGTACTGTTGTTCAGTTTTTTTTTGAAAGTAGGTGCAAACTAATTGAGTTTTACGAACTTGCCAAATAAAAAAACCACACAGCTAATGGCTTAAACTGTGTGGTTTTGTAGTGTTTATGTAGATGCTTAGTGTGCTGCTTTAAATTTTTTAATTTCTTCAATTAGCTTAGGCATTACTTCAAAAGCATCGCCTACAATACCGTAGTCTGCTGCTTTAAAGAATGGTGCTTCGGGATCGTTGTTTATTACCACAATTACTTTGCTTTGGTTTACTCCGGCTAAGTGCTGTATAGCTCCGGAAATGCCAATGGCAAAATATAGGTTGGGGCGAACGGTGATACCTGTTTGCCCAACGTGTTCGTGGTGCGGTCTCCAATCTACATCGGCAACAGGGCGAGAGCAAGCTGTGGCTGCTCCTAATTCTGTTGCTAAATTTTCTACCATCCACCAGTTTTCAGGACCTTTTAATCCGCGGCCTCCGCTTACTACAATTTCGGCTTCGGTTAATGGTATGGTGCCTGTAACTTTATCTACACCTTTTACTTTAATGCTGAAATCTGCATCGGTAACATTTGGTGTAAATGCTTCTACGGCTGCGGCTCCTTCTCCTTTAGCAATTGGGAATGAGTTTGGAGTGAGTGCTACTACTTTTTTTGCAGTTGCAATTTGGTAGTTGGCAGCTGCTTTGCCAGAGAATACATTTTTCTTGGCAGTTAATTTTCCTCCTTCGAAAGTAGGTAATTCTGCTGCTCCTGGTACGTAGCCAGCGCCTGTGCGTACGGCTATGCGTGGTCCTAAAAGTTTACCGTTTTGGTTAAACGAAAGTACCACTAAATCTGCTCCGGTTTTTTCGGCTGCTTCTGCAGTAGCTTTTGCAAATAGTTTAGAGTCGAAAGCGTTGAATCTAGCATCGGCTGTGTGGAGTACTTTTTTTACGCCTACTTTTCCGAGTGATGCTGCTTCATCGGCAGATGCTTCGCCTAAAATTAGTGCTACCGATTCTGTGCCGGTGGTTTCTGCAACTTTAGATGCATAGCTTGCTGCTTCAAGTGATGCTTTTTTTATTTTTCCTTCTGATACTTCTACGAATGTTAAGATGGCCATCTTTAAAAATTTATTGTATTGAATAATGCTGTTTTTTCTCTTTAGTTTTTTGCTCCTTTATTTAGATTACTTTGGCTTCTTCGTGGAGTAAACGCACTAATTCTGCCACATTATCCGGGCTTACCATTTTAGCTTGTTTTGCTTTTTCAGGTAATGCAAACGATACAATGTTTGTTCTGTTTTCAACTGCGGTAGCAGGAACTACTTGTAATGGTTTTGTTCTGGCAGCCATAATTCCTTTCATGTTTGGAATACGTGCTTGTGCCAAATCTTTAGAAGCGCAAACTACCAATGGCAATGAGGCTTCTACGGTTTCTGTGCCGCCTTCAATTTCGCGTGTAACGGTGGCGGTGTTTCCGGCAACTTCGAGTTTGCTTGCAAGTGCTACAGCAGGAAGGTCTAGCAATTCTGCTACCATGCCGCCTACTTGAAAACTGTTGAAATCAATAGTTTCTTTTCCGGTAACAATAAGGTCGAATTTTTCTGTTTGGGCGTATGCTGCAATTTGTGAAGCTACAAAGAAGGCATCGGTAGGCTCGGCATCTACACGCACAGCGCGGTCGGCACCAATTGCCAAAGCTTTGCGAATAATTTGCTCGTTGTCTGGTGCGCCTACGTTAATTACTACTACTTCGCTGTCGGCATTTGCTTCTTTTAATTCAATGGCGCGTGTAAGTGCATACCATTCATCGGTTGGGTTCATAATGAATGTAACGCCATCGTTGCTGAATTTTGTACTGTTGTCGGTGAAAGCAATTTTGGATGTGGTATCCGGTACTTTCGTAATTGGAACTAGAATCTTCATGTTTATTGAAAATTTGGTTATGTAATTTTTTTAAGTGGTGCGAAAATAACCGAAACCTTATACTATCAAAACGCTAATTTAATGCAAGTGATTTTTGTTGAAAATCAATGCGGAATGAGTGGGCACAACCCGCTGATATTCATGGTTTGCTGTATAGTTTTGCTCATGTGAAGTTTTGTGCTAATTTTTTCTAAAAGAAAATTGATTAGGCTGTGAGGCGGCTTTTGGATAAGAGTCATTCTTTTCGGCAATTATGTTCATTTGCGTTAGGGCTGAATGCCATTTTTGTTTTGCCTTTTTATCGTATTGCCTCAGGTGTATTAGGCGGCTTATCATTTTTGCAAAATACTTATAGACAGTTTCGTGATAGGTCTGCATAAGTTGTTGTTGCAAATTTTGGAGCAGACGATCCTTTAGACGTAACAACTCAAGGTGATTCTGCTATATTCCCCGGTACAATATGGATGATTAATTTTATTTCAGATTCAATCACCATTCTTGAACCTAATGATTATATAGGTTGCCAAAGTACCTTTAGTTTAATAACTGAATCTGCTTGTGGTAGCTATATTGCTCCAAGTGGAGCAATATATACAACATCACAAACCGTAATTGATGTTATGCCCAATAGTGCCAATTGTGATAGTATTGTTACTATTGATTTGGGGGTTCATTCAATTGATACTTCTGTTACAAGTAGTGGAAACATATTAACCGCAAATGCATCCAATGTTACTTATCCCACACTTTCTTTATACATGTCATCGAAGTTTAGATACTGCTGCGATACTTGTAAGATATCTTCGGCAGTTGTGTTACGCACGGTTTTAAGCAAGTGGTGAATATGTGTAGCATCTTGCTCGTGCAGCAGCAGACCTTTGAGTGTTTCAGAAAAGCGGATGGCTCCATCTACTCCTCTTAAAATTCTGCCACTCATGTAGTTTTTTACGGTTTCTAATTCTTCATCATCTACCGGTTCGTTTCGCATAATGTTTACTTCTTTTTCTATTTCATGTAGTGTTGCCAAACGAACTTCTTTGCCTACTTCGCTGGAGATATCTAGGTAAGAACCGTGCGGATATGAAATAAGAGAAGAATGAATGCCGTAGGTATATCCTTTTTCTTCGCGAATATTAGCCATGAGGTGCGATCCGAAATAGCCGCCAAAAATGGTGTTGGCTACCATGAAGCGAATAAAATCAGGATGCTTTTTATGTAGAGAAATATTACCCACTTGAATGGCGCTTTGCACACTTTCTGCTTTTTCGAGGTGGATGGTTTTTTGCACGCTGCTCTCAATCTTATATGTTTTTTCTTGGGCGGGTGTTCCCTTCCAATTGTTTTGTCCGAAAATGCGGTTTATATCTTCAAGCATGGCTTGGCTGTAATTGCCCGCCAGCATCATAAAGCAATTAGATGCATTGTAAAATTGTGTTGAGAAATTCTTTAAATCGCTACAAGAAAGCGCATCGAAATCTTGCATTTGCGTTACTCTTCCGAAAGGATGTTGCGCCCCCCAAACAGCTTGTACAAACTGGCGATTCGATAAAAAATCGTTTTTCTCTAATTCTACTGCAAGCCTCTGTTTTCGGTTGGAGATAATAGTGTGTAATTCATTTTCAGGAAAAATGCTTTCAGTAAGCACTTCAAACATAGTGGGCAATTGCTGTTGCAGGTGTTTGCTTAAGCAATAAATGCTCATTGATGCTACTTCTGCGCCTGCGGAGGTGTTAAAGTTAGAACCATAAAAATCAAAGAAGTCGGCCAGTGCTTTTCCACTTTTGCTTGTGGTGCCCTCGCGCAACATGCGCGATGTGAAATCGGCAACCAGGTTTTTTTCTTCGAACCATTTGCCGGCTTTAAAAACCAGTTCAAATTTAACTACATCGCAATTGTCTGAAGGAATGGCATATACTTTAATGCCGTTATCTAAAGTAATATACTCAATAGCGGGCAGCGATACGGTTTCTATTGCACTAATAGCAGGTGCTTCTGCACGGTTTATTTCACTCATGGTTGCATTTGTTTTGCAGTGCGAAAATCATTTTTTTAATGAAGAATGGCTGCTAAAAGATTTGAAGATCGGAGTTGATATGTTGGATGAAAGGCATTTGAGTAAAAAAGCATTTGGTGCAGTGCCGAGTAAGGGCATCTAATAATAAAGACTTGACTAGGTGCAAATTGGCGGAATGCAGTTTCATAAATTTCTGAATTTCTTTAAATGCTGTTAGAAAAAATGTGCTGAATGTATATGTTTGTCGAATCGTTCTTGGGAGAAACTCACCACGACATGCAGGTTCTAAAAATTGCACGAGGCAAAGTGTAAAAGAATTTGTTTTTAGAGTAAGCGTAAGCAAGCTGAATGCCAACTTTTTTTCTGGGTGTGGCGCAGCCTGGTAGCGCACTTGCATGGGGTGCAAGTGGTCGCTGGTTCGAATCCAGTCACCCAGACGGTAAGTACGGAAGCCGCTAATGCGGCTTCCATTTTTTAAAATATGCAACTGCTGTATCCTTCGTTCTTATGGGCATTTTTGTTGCTGGCAATTCCGGTCATCATCCATCTTTTTCGTTTTAGAAGGTATAAGACTATTTTTTTTAGTAATGTGCGATTTTTAAAAGCAGTACAGCAAGAAAGCACCTCGCGTAATAGGCTGAAACACTTGTTGGTATTAGCGTGCAGGTTATTGGCGTGGAGCGCACTCATTATGGCATTTGCCCAGCCTTTTATAGCTGCAAGCAAGGCGCAATCTGCTTCCGGCAAAAACTATATCAGCATTTTTATAGACAATTCTTTTTCTATGAACCGCCTGAGTGAAAATTTTACGCTGCTCGATAAGGCTAAGCAGTTGGCGGTAGAAATTGCTAAGAATTTTGATGAGCAAGACCGCTTTCAATTGCTTACCAATAATTTCAGCGGGAGCGAAAATCGTTTATTGAGTAAAGATGAATTATTGGCAGCCATAGATGAGGTTTCATTTTCATCTTCATCTAAAAGTATAGATGCCATTGCTAAGCGCCAAAGTGAAGTGTTGGCATTAGAGGGTGGCAGTAAAAAAACAGCGTTTTTAATTTCCGATTTTCAGCAAAGCATGCTTGGTAATGGTGCTTTTCAAGATTCAATGTTTACGTTGAATTTGGTTCCGTTAGAAGCTCCGACATCGTCTAATATAGCCATAGACACCTGCTTTTTTACAGAGCCATTTCAAATGGTAGGAAAAAATATTGCACTTGCCGTAAAGGTGAGAAATTATGGCACAGAGAATGCTGAAAATATCGCACTCTCACTTATGTTGAATGGGCAGTTAAAATCTACGATAACATTAAATATTGAGGCTGGAAGTTCGGTGATAGATACAGTTAGTTTTGCGGCCGAAAAAGAAGGCTGGAATGAAGTTCAGTTGTCGATAGGCGAAGATGCAGTAGCGTTTGATAATACTTTTTATTTGAGTTTTAATGCCGTGGCAACATGGCGTGTATTAAGCCTGAGCGAATATGAAAGCAATAAGTACATACATGCTGTTTTTGGAAAGAGCCATCAGTTTGTTTTAGAAGAAGCACTTGTGGGCAAGCCCATTACTAACATGGAGCAATTTGCACTTGTAGCACTATGCAACGTAAAAGTTATTTCAACGGAGTTGGCTGCGCAGCTAAGCCATTATATTGCAGAAGGCGGAACTGTAGTGGTGTTTCCTCCATTTGATGCCGAGAAAGATAGTTACAACAAGTTTTTATTGAGCAATGGAGCATTACAAATAGATGGCGTTTCTGAAGCGCCAACCACTGCGGCAAACATCAATTTATTGCAGAATATATTTAGAGATGTGTTTGAAAAAACTCCGGAAAATATGCGCTATCCGGCAGTGAATAAGTATGTTGTTTTTAGCCGTGCTATTTCTACCACCCGTGAAGATATTCTTAAAACCAAAGAGGGCGATTTGTTGGTAGCTCGCTTTACAAATGGCAATGGGAACCTGTATGTAAGCGCAGTAGCTGCCGATGCGCAGGCAAGCGAGTTGCCAGTAAGTGCAATTTTTGCACCTATGCTTTTTAAAATGGCAGTATTAGGAAATGTAAATACTTCTTGGGTGTTTACTATTGGAAATCGCACTGCATGTAGCATTGGAGCAGTAGCCGGAAAAGAAAACGTGTTTAAACTGAAAGGGGAAAACACAGAAATTATTCCGCAGCAGTTTACGTCAAATAGTACTACGCTTGTTTCGCCCGGAGATGAAATTAAAACCGGAGGGTTCTATAAATTGCTGCAAGCAGGAAATGATAGCGCGCTTGCAATTTTAGCCGCTAATTACAATAGGGCAGAAAGCAATATGCAGTTTTCAACCACAGCCGACTTAAAGAAAACATATGAATATGCAACCAATGTAAACATTCTTTCAGGTGCTTTTACCGCTTCGGGGAAAAAGCTGGCAGATGCAGTACATGCAAAGCCACTATGGCGCTATTTTTTATTGGCAGCATTGTTCTTTTTGTTAATAGAAACCTTGCTTTTGCGCTTTTGGAAAACAGAACAATTTGCTAAAGCCACCTAAACCTTTATTTTTGATTTAATTCGATTTAATAAAACTGCCCGTGAATAACGCAACCAAAGTCGGCATCTTCAGTGTAATCACCGTTGTCATTTTCATTTTAGGATTTTACTTTTTAAAAGGCGAAAACTTGTTTATTGCCAAGAATAAATACTATGCTGTTTACGATAAAGTAGATGGATTGTATAAATCAAATCAAGTGGTAGTGAATGGCTACAAGATAGGTTTGGTTTCGGATATGAAGTACAATCCTTCTAACGGAAAAATTACAGTTGAGTTTACGGTAGATGACGATATTCCACTCCCTGCGGATTCGCGTGCCGTCATTCTTTCAACCGATTTTTTGGGCGGAAAAGTATTGGATATTGAGCTTGGGAAATCACCCAAAATATTGGATAATCTCGACACGGTTCAATCTGCATATCAAAGCGATTTACTAGGAGGAATTTCTGAAAAACTGAATCCCGTAATGGCAAAAGTAGGCGGTGTATTGGGTGAAATGGAAATTACACTGCGCGAGATAAATTCTATGTTTAAATCTGGTGAGGATGCCAGTATTCGTGATGCTGTAGCAAATTTGAATAAATCGTTGGCGCACATCGAAAAAATTACCAAAGAGTTTGAAGTGTTGGCCGCCAATGGAAGTATTCAAAATTCACTTAAAAATATTGAAGGTATTACCGGAAATCTGCAAAAAAGCAATACCGATATTTCTCGACTACTTAAAAATGTTGCCGAGATAAGCGATTCGGTTGCCGCAGCAGATTTAAAAGGAACTATTTTAAATGCCCGCAACGCCATTGCTGAATTGCAAGGCATTGTTGGCGATATAAACAACGGCAAAGGAACCGTTGGTAAACTTATTAAAGACGATAAGTTATATGCCGATTTGGATTCTACCGTAAAGAGTTTAGATGTATTGCTAAAGGATGTAAAAGCCAATCCGTATCGCTATGTTAATGTATCGCTCTTTGGCGGCAAAAAACGCGATGATGCTTATTTAAAGAAGCAAGAAAAAAAGGCCGCTAAAGCCAAAAAATAAGTAGTCTATTTCCTAAAACCGTGTAGGTTTACAGTTATGATTTTTATTACGGGAGCCACCGGTTTATTGGGTTCACAATTGGTTCGTAATTTAGTTGGTAGAGGAGAGCAAGTAATAGCACTCAGGCGCAGCACTTCCAGTATGGCGCTATTAGGCGATGCGGCTGCAAAAGTGCACTGGGTAGATGGCGATTTAAATGATATAGATGCACTAGATACTGCTATGAAGCAAGCCGATAGAGTGTTTCATTGTGCAGCGCTCATTTCATTTTCTAAGAAAGATAGAACCGCACTCTATAAAACAAATGTAGAAGGCACAGCCAACGTTATGAATGCAGCCTTAACCAATGGCGTGAAAAAGGTAGTACACGTAAGTTCTGTAGCTGCGTTTGGATTTCATACACCGGAAAAAACAATTACAGAAAAATCTGATTATAGCGAAAGCGAAGGTGTGGCACATTATTTTAGAAGCAAACATTTTGGCGAGCGCGAAGCATGGCGGGCACAGGCCGAAGGACTGAATGTGGTAGTGGCAAATCCATCCACTATTTTGGGTGGTGGATGGTGGCACATGGAGCCAAACAGTATCTTTCTTCAACTCAAAAAAGGTTTGCCGTTTTATTCGGCTGGCTCAAATGGATTTGTAGATGTGCGCGATGCTGCCAAAGCATTGGAAATTTTAATGGATGAAGCTGCTAACGGAACTCAATACATTATTAGTGCCGAAAATCTTTCGTTTAAAACATTGATGGAAAAAGTTGCTGAAGCAATGCAGGTAACACCACCTCCTTTCTGCTTGGGTTCGGTAATAGCCAATGCAGTTATATTGTTTTCAGGAATTGCTTCGGTAGTTTTTAATAAAAAACCGCTGCTTACGGCAGAGAAATATTTGATAGCCTCCACTAACTTTAAGTATAGCAATGCACGGTTTACAGAGGCGTTTTCATTTCGCTTCAGACCAATTGAAGACACCATTAAAGATACGGCAACCGCCTTTAATACCAGTACGCAGCAGGGTTTACGTTTTGCCGTGTTGGCATAATTGGTTTAAGTTAGTTGTTTACCCGTTTCAACCATTTGGGCAACACTAATATGCCTGCAATAATATAGTTGTAGTAGCTGAATAAGCGCCAAACAGTGGCAATGGCGGCAGAAAGTCCACCGGGCATAAACTCGCAATTGAGAGCAATAAAACTAAGCTCTGCCAAGCCGCTGGCTCCGGGTGTAGAGGGAATGAGCAAGAAAGTCCATAACACATATTGGCGTGCAAAAATTGCCCAGTGATTTAACTCAGTTTGGCTAAATGCCATGAATAGCGCATTGGCTAATGCATAGCGGCTTAGCCAAGTAATTAGGGTGGCTGCCGAAATTTTTATCCAAAAGGTAAGGCTCGATGTTTTAAAAGTATGTGCGGTAATTACCAAATCATCGGCAAGTGTGCGCAGGCTTTTTTCAAAGCGGTTTAAGAATTGTATGCGGCTAATTTTGTAGATAAATTTTTGTGCTGTGGCGGGGCTGAGCAATAGGCCTATAATTAGAAATGAAGTAATGGCAATTTGCCCAATATATACTAACCATGCGCCTTTTGAGAGAGACCGAAGTCCTTGTAAAATAGGATGTCCTTCGAGGTCGGGGCAGAGCGCATCTACATTAAACATGGCACTGCCATGTAAGAAAAACAGTATTGTAAAAACAAGTACAAAGGCAATGTTATCAAGAATAGTTGCCAGTAAAATGGTGCCTATGGTTTGGCCGTAACTAATACCTTCTTTGCGCAAGATAAATAATGCCAATGCAATGCCGCCAACCGCACCCGGAGTAACTGCACTCCCAAATTCCCATAGTAGTATTACTTGTAAACTTACCCACCAATTCATTTTGTTGCCGGTGATAGTTTTTATACGATACATATACGCCAAGTCGCGCAGCGAAACGGTAAGCAATGCAAAGAATAATCCAACCAATAACTGCTGAGAAAGCGTAATGCTTTTTAAGGTGGAAAGTTGTAAGTTGCCTGCAATTAAATAGATAGAAACACCAACACTCAGCAGCACGGGAATCCAAATATTTTTGAGGTTTAGCGGAAGTTTTTCTGAGCTGCTTTCTTCGTTCATGTACACAGTAAAAATAAGGAAAGATTACTTTTTGTTGCAGCAATTTGCATAGAAGCAATATGGTGCAATGTGAGCGCTATTTAGTATTCCGGTTCTAAAGATTTATACTCAAATAAATTCTCTTGGTAAATTCCTTTCAGCATCTCTGGTGTGAGCATTGCAGCGTAAGGTTTTTGTGTGGTTTGCAGTAGGTGTGGGTAAAACACTATCGAAAAGTCGAAATAGCCAATACCAAACGATAAGTTGCGCAATCGCAGCGAAGCTCCAATACCTTGTATAGCTTTTATTTGGTGCGGTTGTTCGTTTTGCAGCCATCCCAAATCTGCAAACACCGCTACAGAACCTGTAAAGCCTAATACTTTAAAGTTGCCGTATAGCACAGATTCTAGGGTGAGGCTATAAATTTTAGAAGCAGAAAACTGGCTGGTAAATACTCCGCGCATACCGTTGTTATCATTTAGTATCAGCAGGCGATCTTTAGGACGGTCGTAGCCTATGTTTGCTCTAAAATGCAAAAATTGGCGGAAGAAAATTTTCTTGCCGAAATGCACTTTGTTAGTAAACATACGGAACTGATAGCGGAAGAGTTTTTGTTGAAATTCATTACCATTAAAATAGCTGCCAATGCTAACTCCTGTAGTGAAGTAGAATAGTTTTGGAATGGCTGCCGCATAGCTTGCTCTAAAGTTGTGGTAAAAGCGTGCGCCATATTTTTCATCGTAGTCGGTGCCAAATGTGAGCGAAAAGTTTAAGCCCAACGGAAAGTATTCTGAGCCGCCATTAAGAAACACTTCTCTATCTTGAAAATAATTCCATGTGGCATAACCTATGCTGCCTAAAACATAATGCCTGTTTAAGAACCGAATAGAACCATCGTTGCTAATGGAGAATGGGCGTTGGGTATAGTTTTGCCTGTAGTAACGCGCTGCAAAAACAATTTTCCGAATATCGCCCTTTTTATCTTGTGCTGCTAAAGGCAATGCGTATGCAGCCCAAATATCTTGGAAGTTATAGAAGGTTCTTCCCGGAATTGCATCGGCAAGCAAGTTGGGAACCACAGCTTCGTTGCGATACAAGCCGGTGAAAAAGTGGGCTGCCCAGCGCGATTCGGAGCTGTAGAAGTTGCGGCTAACCTCTACCTTGGCTCCTTTTTCTAAAAGCTGGTAAATATATTCTCCATACACGTTTATTCTGCTTCTTCTAATGTTTATGTATTCATATTCTCCATAAATGGAATAGGGATTATCTTTTCTGTAATTGGCTGCTACTTGTTGTGTAAGGCGCTGCGGGAAGCCGCCAATATTTTTGAATTCTATACCTAGTACTGCTTGGTCAAATCGAGCGCTGGTGCTTACACTCCAACTCCAGCGCTGCTGTACGGTAACTTTTACAATTACTTTGGAAGTGTCTTCGGAGGGTAGCACCAGTATTCTTAAATCCTTGTAAATGCCATCGTGCCACATGTTTTTTTCGGTGTCGGTAAACTTTTGAGCAATGAGTTTTTCGCCTTCGTTAAAAAGTAAATCGTTGCGAACTATTCTTTCTTTAGTGTTGAACTGAATACGGTTGGCAAACTTTTGGAACTTGGTAAATTGTGTGGTGGTGGGCTTTTCAATACTTACTCCAAATGGTGGTAAAATATCTACATCAATTCTTTCAATTTCTTTGCCCTCATATGATTTGTAGGCTTCTATGCCACTAAAAGTTCGGTCGAAAGTTCGGTCGCTGTAGTTGAGTAGCGAAATAATGTGCAGCGTTTTGTTCAAGATTTTTTCTGCTTTTTGCTTGGCAGTTTTTTTGTGTGTTGTGGTATCTTTTTTAGCAATATTCTCTTGTGCACATAAGTTGCTGCTTATGAGTAAAACAATAGGAACAACAAGCGGTAGAATGCAACTGCGCACTTTTTACTTTACGATATAAATGCTGAACTGTTGCTGCAACAATTCAGCAAATTTTATCACAAAAATTGTTTGGATTTTGTTTTAAAAACGGGGTGAATTTTAAAACATAAAATGAACATAACTAAAAATTGACTTGCTAGGAAAGGAAATTAGAAATGGGATTTCAATAAATTATTTTTTCATTTAGTGTATGATAATAGACTTGCGAAGCGATACCTTAACCAAACCTACGCCCGGAATGTTGGAAGCTATGTTTGCAGCGGATGCGGGAGATGATGTGTTTGGTGAAAATCTTACCGTGCAGCAATTGGAGCAAAAAACGGCAGCCTTGTTTGGAATGGAAGCTGCTTTGTTTTTTCCTTCGGGCACTATGGCAAACCAAGCTGCAATAAAGGCGCATACACAACCTTTAGATGAAGTAATTTGCGATAAGCTTTCGCATATCTATAATTACGAAACAGGTGCGTGGGCAATGCTTTCGGGTGTGAGCGTGCGGCTTGCAAACGGAGTAAACGGTGTTATGCAGCCACAGGAAGTGGAAGCACTTGTTTTGCCCGATTTCGATTGGCATCCCAATACGCGTTTGGTGTGTGTAGAGAATACAGTAAATAAAGGTGGTGGCGCAGTTTATCCAATAGAAACACTTAGTGCCATTGGCAGCGTGTGCCGCCAGCATAGTTTACAATATCATTGCGATGGGGCACGTATTTTTAATGCACTTACCACACTTAGGCAAGATACTACTGCATTGCATGGAATATTCGATAGCATATCGGTTTGTATTTCAAAAGGGCTAGGAGCACCGGCAGGTTCATTGCTGGCAGGGAAAGGAGATTTTATTAAGCGCTGTAGAAAAATTCGCAAGGCATTGGGTGGAGGTATGCGGCAAAGTGGTTATTTGGCTGCAGCTTGTGTGTATGCCTTAGATAACCATGTGGCACGCTTGCACGAAGATCACCAACATGCGCAGTTAATTGCCAGGGCATTGCAGCAGTGCTCAAAAGTAAAATCGGTATTGCCCGCAGCATCGAATATTGTAATTTGCGAAGTGGAAGATTCTATACGATTTGCACAGCAGCTATTGGATTACAACATAAGAGTTCAGCCGTTTTCGCCTACTCATGTTCGGTTTGTTACACATTTAGATGTTTTGCCACCAGCGGTAGAAAAGGTATGCGAAGTACTTCGTAAAGTATAAACTGTTTTGTGCTAATGGCAGTAGCGTACTGCTAGAAATTAACCACAAGTTTGGCGTTTATTCTTCTGCTGGTGAGGTAGTTTGGTACGGCATATTGATTGTTAGAAACATCGCGTACCCAAATGTACGATACGGTGTTTGAAATGCCCAATACATTCCATACTTCAACCGAGAGCCAAACATTTTTCAGCCAAGAGCCAAAGGTGTTTTTCTTCTTTGCCCATTCATTGCTCCAGAGTTGTCCGCTAAAGCCGATGTCGAATCTTCTGTAAGGAGGAATGCGCAGTGCATTTCTATACCTGCTGCTACCCGGAGGGCTAAATGGCAAGCCAGTACCAATCAATAAATTCAAGTGTACTTTTATGAATTTGAATCTGGGAATATGGTCTTGAAAAAAGAGTGCAAAATTTACCAATTGGTCGGTAGGGCGAGGAATGGAGCCAACATCTACCATGGCAGAGTCTGTAATTTGATCGCGGTAAGTGCGTGAATTGGAAATCTCTCTTCCGGTACTGTCGTAATATGCCATGTATTGGTCGTTGGCAATGTTTTCGGCAGTTTTCATAAAACTTAAACTAATCCACGATTCATCGCCTTCGGCTAATTCTCCGTTTAAGCGGAGGTCTATTCCGGCAGCATAGCCTTTAGATGAATTTTGCCCTTGATAGCGAATAAGCACATTGTTGAAATCGTAAGGAACCAAGTCCCACAAGTACTTGTAGTAAACTTCGGTTACAAAGCTAAATGGCCGTTTCCATGCTTTAAAGGCATAGTTGAATCCGGCAACGGCATGTGCAGATTTTTGCGCACGTAGGTTGGTGTTTACAACGCCTTTTATATTGCGCATTTCGCGGTAGAAAGGCGGCTGGTAGTATAAGCCACCGGAAACATTGATGATGATATCTGCTTTTGTTTTGGGCTTTACAGAAAATTGAACGCGAGGCGAAATGGTGAGCCACTCTTTATTTAAATCCCAATAGGAATACCGCACTCCATAGTTTAAACTGTACTTTACAGAATCGCCAAAGCGCCATGTATCTTGAATAAATGCACTAAAGCGATTCGATTTTAAGGTGGTGGAGCCTTTAAGCATGTAGTTTAATCGAACATTTTCGCCATCGGTGGTAAATGGAAATGGCGGCAGTGAATAGCCAGCACTATCAAGCCTATCCCATTCGCTAATTTTATCTTGAATAAATTCGCGTTTGTAATCTACTCCCCATTGCAGGTTGTGGTTGTTTTTAAACCAACTGCCGCGGTGGGCTGCCACATAAACTTCGCTACGCAGTTCGTTGCGTGCCCAACTGTGTAATCCACCAACGCCTAAGCTGTATAAATTTTCGCCAAAACTTTCTTTACTAAAATCGGTTTCTACTTGGCTTAAATAGTATTCACCTAAAATGTCGAAGGCTTCTTTTTCGTTGTTGAGATAAGCAGAACCGAGTAGTTTTAAACGAAGATTTTCGTTGGGTTGGTAGTTTAGTGAAATACCATTCATGAAGGTTTGGTAGCGGTCTGCTTCTTGACCTTCGTAATATACGGTTAGGCGTTTTACATCAGTAATAAATCCAAAAGTGGTTTCGCGCGAAACGGGTTTAAAGTCGAAACTATTGCGCGAGTATTGGGTAATTATTTCGGTGCTCCATTTTTCGTTCCATTGAAAATTGAAAAAGCCCTGTACATCTAAAAAGTTGGGGCTGTATTGCCCTGAGGTTTCCAAGCTTTTTAAAATGTATTGGCTTAAACGTTGGCGCACACCCACAATGAAAGAGAAGCGTTGTTTTTTATCGAACACACCTTCTAAATGACCGCCAAAGCCTAGTAAACTAGCGCTGAATGAACCTCCAAGTTTTTTAGGACGCTTGTAGGTTACATCCATTACACTGCTCATTTTATCGCCATAGCGGGCTTGGAAGCCACCGGATGTGAAACGAATATTTTGCACCATGTTGGGGTTGGCAAAACTTAAGCCCTCTTGCTGTCCGCTGCGTATTAAGAATGGGCGATAGACTTCAAAATCGTTTACATATACTAAGTTTTCATCGAAGTTGCCACCGCGCACACTGTAAGCGCTGCTGAGTTCATTGTTTTTTTGCACACCAAGCGCTTGCGCTACCAAATAGGCTTCAATACTTTCGTTTACCGATGGTAATAGTTGTTGTTTTACATTGATGTCGGTAGTGCTTGTTTCTTGCCTTTTGCGTTGGTCTATAATTTCAACCGCTTTAATTTCTTTAACCTTGCTTTGTACATCGGCATTCAGCTGTAGTACTTCATCTTTTTTGGGTGTAATTTTTTGGCGAACGGTAAGTGTGTTGAGCGATGAGAATACGAGTGTAATAGTGTTGCCCGAAGGAACAGTCAACTCGTATTCGCCTTTGTCGTTGGAGTTGGTATAGAATCGTTGGTTTTCTTCAACCACAATGCTCACAATGGCTCCTTTGCCATCGGGAGTGGTTACTACGCCTTTTACGGTGGCGGTTTCCTGTGCAGTGGCAATAGCAGTAAAAAATAGAAAGGAGAGAAAATAAAAACTCCGGCTTACAAACATTGGCAAAGGAAACGAAAAGAGAATTGTTTTAGTGTTTCTTTCTGTCATTCAATTACCACCGTATTAAAGCACTGCCCCACATAAATCCACTGCCGAAGGCTGCTAATGCTATCAGATTGCCTTCTTTTACTTTACCATCTTGCCAAGCCTCGGTAAGTGCAATTGGAATAGATGCTGCGGTGGTGTTGCCGTATTTGTGAATATTGCTGATTACTTTTTCTGCAGGCATGTTCATTTCTTTGCGCACATATTCTGTAATGCGGGCATTGGCCTGGTGCGGAATAAATAAATCTAGATCGTTTTCTGTAAGTTGGTTGTGGGTTAAGGCTTCGCGAATTACTTCGGGGAAATATTTTACTGCATATTGAAATACCAATTTCCCATTCATGTAAGGAAGTAAAGTGCCCGCTTGCTGTGCATCGGCAGAAAGTCCTCTATCTGCCAAACTAGAACTTGGTAGCTTGCAGCATAGTTCTTCTGCAAAATTACCATCGCTGTGCAAGTGCGTAGAAAGGATGCCTTTCCCTTTTTCTTGATGGGCTTCTACTACGCAAACTCCGGCACCATCGCCAAAAATTACACTCATGGTTCTGCCGCGGTCGCTTATTTCCATTACGTTGCTTTGAATTTCGCTGCCTGCTACTAAAACGGTTTTAAACATTCCCGATTTTATGTATTGGTCGGCAACAGAAAGTGCATAAATAAAGCCACCGCATTGCGAACGAATATCGAAGCATGGAATACGCGATAGCCCTAATTCGCGCTGTAACAGCACTCCGGAACCGGGGAAATAATAATCTGGAGTAAGGGTTGCAAAAACAATAGCATCCACATCTTGAGGTGTTTTTCCTGCACGCTCTAATGCTATCTTTGCAGCGCGGGCTGCCATGTTGGAAACGCTATCTTTTCCTGCTGTAAAAAATCTTCTTTCCTGAATGCCTGTGCGCTCAATTATCCATTCGTTGGTGGTGTCCATCAACGCTGCCAAATCGTTATTGGTAACTATGGTTTCGGGCACATAAAAGCCTAACCCGGTAATTTTACTGAAAGGCATATTGCTTTAGTTTTGTGTAAGGTATTGTTCCGGATTTTTTGCGAACTCTACTTTGCATTCGTGTGCACAGAATCCATATATTTTACCATTGTATAAAGTGGTATCGGCAACAAATTCGTCTTTCTCCAAATCCATTCCGCAAACATAATCGTGAGGTGTAGAAAGCATGGCTACTGTTAATTGCGGTTTGCTGTTGGTTTCCTCTTCGGCAACTTGGGTGGCGGTGTTGTTGTTGCAGGCACTCAGTAAAAATATAGCTGAGGCGGTGCTTAATAAATACTTCATAATACTTTTTATTGAAAGGCTAATGTAAGCTAAAAGTGCTTGTGTAGGTAATGCAATGCTATTTGTGGATATTCATGGCATTTAATTTCTTTCTGTATTGTGCGGCTACTTTCATTTGTTCTTCGTAGGTTTTACTGAAAATAGAATAGCCGCTCATGTCGGGGTTGGCACAAAAATATAAGTACTGGTGCTGCTCTGCATTTAATACGGCATCTATGCTGTTTTGACGCGGCATACAAATAGGTCCCGGAGGCAATCCGGTATTTTTGTAAGTGTTGTATGGGCTGTCGAAATCCTTATGATAATTCAATACCCTGCGGGCATTAAAATCGCGTAGTGCAAATACTAAAGTTGGGTCGGCTTGCAAGGGCATTCCAATTTTTAGGCGATTGAGGTAAACGCCTGCAATGGTGGGCATTTCTTTGTGGAAAATAGCTTCCTTTTCAACGATAGATGCAAGGGTAACTATTTCTTTTTCACTCATGTTTAATGCCTTTGCTTTTTGTAGTCTGTCTTGATTCCAAAATGCTTGATGGGCGGCATCCATTTTTTTCCAGAATTTCTCCAGAGGTGTATTCCACCATAGTTCGTAATTATCTACAATAAAGTGCGATAAGATATTGGCTGTATCTAATTGAAAAGTTTTGCAGAAGGAATCGGAGTTGAGTGTTTCCAGTACTTTCATAGAGTCGGCTTCGATGGTTCTGCCTACTAATCCGCTAAATTCTTCTTTGGTTCTTATGTTGTATATAACCAGTTTTACGGGTTCTTGTAGTCCTCCTCGAAAGAGGTTCACAATTTGGCGATTGTTCATGCCGGGTGCAATTACATAATGCCCCGATTTAATTTTGTAAGGAAGTTCTTTTAGTTGTGCTATAATTTCAAAACTCCATACATCTTTCAATACTTCTTTTTCTTGTAACTGCGTTAGCAAAAAAGTATAAGTAGAATCGGTTGGGATATAAATGTGGGTGCGTTTTTTTACTGCAATATTGGGCTTGGCCAAAACAACATAAGCAACATACAAGCTGCCAAGGATTGCAACAATAAGTGCAATTGAAATAAAATATAGTAGGAAGGATGTACCTTTTTTCTTTGCCATAAAAGCGAACAATTATATGCACAGATTTTATGGTTGCAAAAGAATTTTTTGCAAAAAGTCGGCAAATGCGCGGTGTCCTTGGTTATTAAAGTGTGCATCGGGATAAGGATAATACATGCTGCTGTTTAAATTAGGCACAAAACAGTGTTGCCCTAAAGTTTTATCTTGCAGGAGCGCCTTGTATTTTGCTTTGAAAGGTGTACGGTAAAATGCCAATTCTTTATATTCTGGAATAAGTGCAATTACAAATGGAATGTTTCGTTTAAGGCACTGCTGCTGTATGGCATAGAGATATTTTTTTGAAATGCTCATGCTTTTTATGGCATTGTCTTTATCGTTTTTTTCTTTCCATTGTAGCGATATGGCAAGCAGCCGCGCGGCCAAGGCACTGCGGGTGGCAATTTTTTCAAATAGGTTGTCGGGTTTAGTAATACGGTATTTTTCAAAAGCATAGTACTTATAGGCAGCTTCTGCCGATGGTAAAAATTTGTTGCCATCTAATGCCAATAGTGCTCCGGCATTGGTATAGTAATAGAATGGCGAAAGACGGATATCTCTATCGTGTAGCATTACATCGTTTCCGGTATAAAAAACCACCACTACCATATCGGGATGTATACTGTCTGCATAAATAGAAGCAATAGTTTGGTATTGCAGCGGATCGGCAATTGGAATGCCAAAGTTGAAAATGTTTAGTGCCTCATTTTTGTTGAGTATGTCTGCAAAACAACTGTCTTGCGGTTCTGCGCTCATGCCCCATGTAAAGCTGTCGCCAATAAGCATTATCTTCTTTTTTGAAGAAAGTTGGAGTTGTTCTTTGTTGAATCTAAATCCCCAATTGTTTATATGCTTAAAGTAATTGCGGTTGGCAATTAAAAGTCCATTGGAATCTGAAATAAAGTGAGGGATTTCTATAAGCGAATCTACCGTTTTAAAATTGCTCCATGCCGGTTGAATATTGCCGGGCATAAATCCTTTTACACGCAATGCTGTTTCTATAATTCCCAAAAGAATTATTAGAAGTATTGCCTGGAACAGCAACCATTTTGCAATGCGTATTATTTTCATTTACTCATGGATTTTAGTACAGTAGTACCGTTAAAGGAACCAATGTTTTCCCAAGTTTTACTGCTAGTAAACGTACTTGCCTCTTGTTCGGGCAGCAGCAATAAAGCATAGGTGTATTTAATGGCTGCAAGATTTTGTAGAGCATCTTTTCCGTGAGCAAGAACCGCATCGAAATGCCTATTTTGTACTGCGTTTATATTTGGAAGAAAAGAGAGTTGCTCATTAGCCATATAGCAATTGGCGGCAATGCTTCGTTGCTCTTCGTTGCTTTCTACGGAAGTGATGTTTCTGCTGCTTTCGAGTAAGTAAAGCATGAAGGTAAAAAAGCCGTAGCCGGAATGTAGTTCAACAATACTTCCCTGTTGCGGCAAGTGGGAGTGGAGTATGTTTATTAGTGGTGTTTTTTGTGTGAATTTTTTGGCGGCTCTTTCTATGGCAGAACCTTTATAGTAATAATTTGAGACTAATTTTTGTGCAAAGTAAGCAGGTGTTTCAATTTGGTTTTTTAGTGTTGCCAAATTACTTTTAAAAAGTTTTGAAATGTTTTTTGCCCGCTCTGCATAGCCGTTTCCATAAGAAGTGTCTTGCGGAGTAATTCGTGGTAAAAATTTCATAGTCATGGTGCCGTCAAACAACATAAAGTCGCCCTTTTGCATGGTGTGGTGAATGCCATGTAGCACCAATGGTGCAATATCTAAATGGAGCTTTTCTGCAAGAAAAAATGCGCCTTTATGAAAGCGTTTTAGTTTGCCATCGGGTGTGCGCGTGCCTTCGGGAAACACAGCAATGGAATAACCTTGCGCTACTATTTTTTCAAATTTCTCGATAGCGGGATCTACACCTTCCATTACCGGATAATAGTCTGCCAGTTGCACCACCTTGCCAAATACAGGAGAATAAAATACCCACTTATTGGTGAGCAAAATAAGTTTTGGATGTTGCATGGCTATTACCAAAATATCTAAGAACGAACTGTGGTTGGCAATAATTACCGCAGGTTTTGAAAAATCCATATTGTGTTTATCAATATGTACTTTCCGCACATTTGCCATAAGATATACCAGCGATTTTACAAAGAATCGAAGTATGTGGTGGTACCATAATTTTCGTTTTTGCTGCGAAATAAATGGCAAAGCATACAGCAGTACAAAACCAATAAGCGTAAGCAGCAATGCCGTAAATGTAAAGTAGGTAAATGCACCAATGGCGAGTAACAGTGTGCGCAATGTCCACGGTGCTAATTTTTTTTCTTTTCTGCTTTGTATAAAGTAGTTGAATAAAAAAGGCTGTACAATTTGCCCAATAATAAATACGCTTAGAATGCCAATAATTGAAACTGCAGCAATTGATTTTAATGCCGGATGCTTGCCAAAATACAATACACCTAAGCCAAGCAAAGTGGCTAAAGCACAGAGTAAAATAGAGATTCTGTGTGTTTGTAAATGGGGCTTCCCATTTTTGTATTTGCCAATTAAGCCATCGGAAATAAATATGCTGAAATCATCGCCCAAGCCAAAAATGAATGTGGAGATAACAATATTGATGAGGTTGAAATGAATACCTAAAAATCCCATTATTCCCAATATCCAAATCCATGAAAGCAACATGGGAATAAACGTAATAACAGCGAGTTCAATTCTGCCATAGCCTAGCACCAATGCAATGCTTACAATAAAAATAGTGTAAGCTAAAATTGAATTAAAATCGGAGTAGAGTACTTCTACAAGTGCATTGGAAATAATTTGTTTATCGAGTAAGATAATGCCGGGCAATTGCTGTATGGTAGTATATACTTCATCTCTTTTAGTTTTTTCAATCGTTACACTACTAAAGATGGTAGCGTTTTTAGAGGTTTGTGAAACTAAGCCATTGCCAAAGATTGTAAGCAACTGTTGTTGTTCGCTTGCATTTAGTTCGGTGCTTGAGTTAAAGAAGTTTTGTTTGAAATGCAGAAATACATTTTCATTGAATCCGGCCTTTTGCAAAGCACTTTCTACCTTGGTTAGCAGAAGATTTTTTTTGTGTTCTGTCCAATAGTTGTTCCAAAAAGTTATTCTGTGTTGTTGTACTGCCTGCGATGGCAACACATTGCTAAACGAAGCATACTTGACAATTCTGCCTGTGGCAGTGTTTTTTTTCAACTGCTGCAACAGGGCTTCGTTTTGCTGCAGGGCTGTTTGTAAATTGGTAGCAGTTGTGGCAATAAAAATTGTTTTAGAAGTGTCGTTTTGTAGCCACAAAATCTCTTTTTCTGCCGATTGTAGTTTTTGATTGGTGTAGTTGAGGTCGTTTAGCTCGCTTACAAATTTCACCTTTGAAATTTGAGTGTAAAGCAAAGCTGTGAACACTATCACCGTTAAGAATGCAATAGCGTTTAAGTGCTTGCTAACTCGTGGGTTTAAGGAAAAGAAGGTTGCGTTTTTGAATTGTAATGTTCCAACGGTTGGCGGAGAAAATTGAGGAAGCAAGAACAATGTAAAAAGAGCAGCTCCGCACAAACTTAAGCCTGCCAGCAATCCGAAATCGTGTAGTATGGGCGAAGCCATTAAAGTAAGCGCTAAGAAGGAAGCTACGGTGGTAAAACTTCCCAGTGTAAGCGGTACCCATAATTCGCTTATGGTTTGCCGGATGTCTTTCAAAAAACTTAACTGCGTAAAGTAGTGTAGCGAATAGTTAATGGCAATACCCAATACAATTGAGCCTGCTGCCAGCGAAATACCTGAAATGTTTCCTTGTAAAATATAAATTATTCCTAGCGAAAATACCAAGCCGAAAGCCGCAGGAAGCAGCATTAAAACAGGAATTCGCTTGCGCCTGAAAAAAGCTAACGTAAGCAATAGAATTCCGGCAATGGTGAGCGATAATGTAAGTTTAGTATCGCGCTGTAGCTGTACTTTATTGCCGTTGGCTACCAGCAATCCGCCAAACATAAATACCTGTGCATATGGATAATTGGCTTCCAAATCATCTTCAATTTGTTGCAGTTGAATTGCAATGCTATCGGCATGTTTTTTTTGTGCGCTGTCGGTTAGGGTTAAGAATAGAAGTATGCTTTTTTGTTCGTCTGTAAACAAGTAACCTTCGTATAGCTCAATTCTTTCATCTACTTGCAGCGATTGCATGCGTTGGAGTGGCGTAAGCGCCATGCCTAGAGGATCGTTTGAAAAGAATTTTTTAGCACCAATACCCGAAATGGTGTTGAGTAAATGGGCATTGGTTTTTAATTTTTCCTCTAAATTATTGCCGGCAAGTAAAGAGTCGAATTGCGTATAGTCGCTGCTGTCTAAAAAAACCGGAAGGTGCTTAGATACGGTTTCTTGAACATCAAAAATGGCAGATTCATCTATGTGCAGCTTTAGTTCTTTAATGTGGTTTGGTAAGGCTGTTTGCAACTTTTGCTCCAATGCATCGGCAGCTGCAATAAGCGTATCGGTATTGGCACTGTTTGTTTTTATCTTAAAAACAATTTTATCGTAGAGGCCGCTTGCTGCCTGCAATTCATTTATTTTCTGGAGCGAAGAATTGCCCGGAATAAGTTTAGAAATATCGTTTTCAATATTTATTCGAGCCGCCAGCCAGCCAAATATCGCAAACAAGCAAACCGATAACAGAATCGGCACCCATTTTTTGCTTCTAAAAAAATCGAACACACGCACTGGAAGTTCCTGCATGGCTGCAATTTTCAAAACTTTTTGCTTGTTGAAAAGAAACCTTCTCCACAAAATGGCGAGGTGTATTTTTACGCAATGATTTTTGAAAACTATTCTCTCTTAAACTTCAATACGTTTGCCATGAATGTGCAGGCGGCACATTTTGCAGCGTTTAGTACCGAGGCAGAGCTGCGCCATTTATTGCAGGTGGTACGTGAGCAGGCATGGAAAATGCTGGTATTGGGCGGTGGCAGCAATGTGCTGTTTACGCAAAATTGGGATGGTATTGTGCTTCAAAATACATTGAAGGGAATTGAAGTAGTAGGGCAGGAAAATGAATATACTTTGGTGAAAGCCGGAGCCGGAGAATTGTGGCACAGTTTGGTTTTGTATTGCATTGAGCGGAATTTGGGCGGTATAGAAAACCTTTCGCTTATTCCGGGTTGTGTGGGTGCTGCACCAATGCAGAATATTGGCGCTTATGGCGTAGAATTAAAAGATGTGTTTGAGGAGCTGGAGGCAATGGAGGTAAAATCGGGTGTTGTAAAGAAATTTAAAACTGCCGATTGTGGATTTGGTTATAGAGAGAGCGTGTTTAAACGCGAATTTAAAAATCAATTTGTAATTACATCGGTTACGCTTAGGCTTAAAAATTTGAATGTGTTTCCATATTACACATTTAAAACATCGTATGGAGATATAAAACAAAGATTGGAAGACATGCAGGTGCAGGAACTTTCGTTGCAGGCAGTAAGCAATGCCGTTACAGCCATTCGCCAAGCTAAATTGCCCGATCCAAAGGAACTAGGCAATGCAGGCAGCTTCTTTAAAAATCCTGTGATAAAGCAGGCGCTGTTTGAAAATATCAAACTGCAATATCCGCTTGTACCTTCTTTTCCGGCAGAGCATGGCAATATTAAAATCCCTGCAGGTTGGTTAATTGAGCAATGCGGTTGGAAAGGTAAGCGTGTTGGCAATACAGGTTCTCATGCCAAGCAGGCATTGGTTTTGGTTAATTATGGAAATGCTACCGGAGCCGAAGTGTGGCAGTGTGCACAAGATATTCAGCAAAGTGTTTTAGAAAAATTTGGAATAACAATTGAACCGGAAGTAAACGTTTATTAAGCGCGAAAGGCTAACATTGCATTATGAAAAAGCAATTTTTTTCTATATCGGCATTGTGGGTATTATTGCTCAGTAGTTGCCAGTTTTTTGAGAAGAAGCCATCTACAACAGTTGTTGCTCCTAAGGTAGATACACTAGATTCGGCAACAGTTGGCGGCATTACTAAGTTAATAGCGTTAGACTCGCTTCAGCCGGATTTGTATGTAAAACGTGCCACTATTTACGAGGCCAACGAAGATTATGGAAATGCCATAAAAGACATGCGCAGGGCAATGATGTTAGATTCCAACTATGTGCCGTATTACAAATATGTAGCAGAACTTATTACCAAAAGTGGCGACCCTTTGCGTGCCATTGCTTTCCTTGAGCGTGCTGCTAAAATGGATTCTGCCGATGCCGAAATATATGCTATGATGGGAAAGTATCGTTTTATTATGCACGATTACGATCGCGCACAGTTGCTATATGCCAAAGCACTTAGTGTAGATAAGTTTAATCCAACCATTCATTTTTTGCGGGGAGTAACTTTTAAAGAAATGGGCGATACTACCAAAGCTGTAAGTGCTTTTCAAACAGCAGTAGAGCAAGATCCAAATTTTTACGATGCGTATATTCAATTGAATCTATTGCTCGCAGCTAAAAATAATAAGGCGCTGGCACAAAAATATTTAGATAATGCCATTAAAGTAAAACCTAAGAGTGAAGAGGCGCTATATTCAAAGGGATACATGCTTATAGAAAATAAGCAGTATGCCGATGCCGAACAAATTTTTAGGCAAATAGTTGAGATAAATCACCAGAACGATGAGGCGCTTTATGCTCTCGGAGTTTGTTATCTAATGCAAGATTCCATTATAGAGGCCGATAAAATGTTTTCGTTGGCTATAAAGGTAAACCCAACGTATGCTGAGGCGCATTACAAAAAAGGTGTGTGCCGCGAAGCTATGGGCAAAAAGGATGAAGCTAAAATGCACTATACAAACGCATTGAATATTAAGCCCACTTACAAGCCTGCACAAGACGCGCTCAATAAATTGAAGTAGGAAATTATTCGGCACTAATGGAGAGTTCTACTCTTCTTTCGCGGGCAGCAGCAAGACTGTAAACACTATTGCGCAAATCGGTTAATGCATCGCTAATATTTTTAGGCGCTGTTTCTTCTCCGTGCGTAATGCGTTCCAATACTAAATTTCCATTGGTGATGAACGGAAGTAAGCTGCCGTTGTTGTATTGCTGAAAGAAATTGAATACACTGGCAGATCTGCGGTTGCCGAGGTGTATATTGTATTCGTTGTAGTGTAGAGGTGAGCAATATCCCGAAATTTTTACAGTAATTTTTTTACCACTGTTGAGTTGCTTATTTATTTGCGAGGCTACCGAAACGAGCTTTGCAAAACTTGCTTCTACTGTGTCTCTAAACCAAGTTTGAAGAGCCTGATTGGTATGTTTTTCTGCACCTTGCCAATTGTTTTTGTAATACTCCTGTTGTTTGTTTATGTACGACTCGTATGCAGTAAGGTAACTTACATCGGTAGTGTCTGCCAGTGTTTTTGGATTGGGTTCATCGTTGTGAAAGTAGAGTGTTACGTGTGTGTAAAGCAAACTGTTATTTGCCGAAGAGTTGTGCGTTTCGGTAGGTGTTGTTGCTAATTTTAAGGTGCTGTCGGGAGTTGTGTTTACATGAGCAGTAGCAACCGTGTCGGTAATTGCAGGCTCTGTTACGAGTGGTTGCAAAGTAGCCGCAACCAATGTGTCTTGGGTGCGAACTGTGTCTTTTGCAATGCTGCTTTTTTGCGATGCTGCATAAATATCGTTGCAGCAGGTTTCTGCTTCAATAAACTTGGAGCCTAAGCGATTGCTCGAAAAGAAAGCAACAGAATCGTACACAGCATAGTAAAGTTCGTTGGCAGGAGAATTGATGGGCTTGCCCAAATTGATGGGCTTCCCAAATTCGGCTTTAGATAAGGAATGTACAGGCGCAGCAAAAACATCGAAAGCACCGTAGCCGTAGTGCCATTGCGATGCAAAATAAAGTTGCTTGGCATCGGTATCGGCAAAAGGAGTTACCTCATCGTCAATAGAATTGATATTGCTTCCTGCATTTTGTGGATAATCCCATTCGGTGGCATTTAATCGTTTACTAATCCAAATGTCCATTTTGCCTTTAGTGCCAGGGCGGTTAGAAGCAAATAGCAGCCACTGTTTTCCATCGGGTTCGTTCCATATATTGGGATGTGTGGCGGTGTAGCCCAATAGGTTAATGTTTACAGGTAGTTCTTTGGCTGTGCCCCATTGATTGTTTGTAAAGGTTGAAACAAAAATTTTACATCGTGTAGTGCCGCTTTCGGTATGGCATTGTGTAAAAAAAACTTCTTTTCCGTAGCTGCTGCTCAAAGAAAAAAAGCCGTTGGCAATATGCTTGGCCGATGTTTCAGTAATGCCGGGTAAAAAGCTCTCGCCTGTTTCTGCCGAAATTATTTGTGTTCTAAATGTTTTGCCTTTCACAGGTTTGGTAGAAGAGTAGTAGAGTTTTCCATCGGTAGAAATAAATGGATTTAGTTCAGAAAAAGTGGAGTTTATACTATCGGGCAAATGCGTGATTTCTATAGGTTTTACAGAGTCGTTTGCCAATGCCCATGCACAACTTTCTATAAGTTGTTGAACCTTTAGTGCGTAAAAATCTTTTTTGCGGTATTTGTGTTGAAAGGTAGTGAGGTGTTGCTTGGCAGCTTCGTACGCACCTTGGTTAATAAGCATATTCCCCAGCCAAAAGTTGCAGAGTGGAAAGCTGTTTTCTTTATCGGTTTTTAGGGCTTGTTCATAGCCTTTTGCAGCATTGGTGTAATCGTTGAAAAGCCTAGATGCTTCGGCAAATCCGTACCATATTTCGGGTTGTGCATCATCTTTTTCTACGGCTTGTTTAAAGTATTTGGCAGCGGCATAGTACTCGCCATTTTTTAAACTTTCGTTTGCTGCTTTATAGAGTTGTTCAATAGTTTGTGAAAGGATTGTGGTGGGTATTGCCAATAGTAAGCACACCAGCCCGTACGCCAAGCTTTTAGTATGTAGAATAGATAATGTGTGGCGGTAATGCAATAGAGATTTTTTCAGCGATAGTATAATTTGTTTCATGTAGTTGTTACCCTCCTTTCTTCAAACAAAACTTATAGAAATACGGGACATTGCGTGCCTGTTTTGCGTAGTTTTTTTACGCGCGATAGTTCGTAAATTATGCTTATTTCAACACCTCCATTGTTTTTGGTTGCTGCCGTAAACGATGAAAGATTTATATCGTAGGTGGCATTTACCTTTAAGGTATTGTATTCTAAACCAATAAGCGGATAAATGGCATCTACTCTTTTATTGCTCACTGCCACGATATTTCTGCGTGGGTTTATGCGGCAGTATAGGCCGGTATTAAGGGCTACCCTGCGTTTGGGTGAGTAATCAATATAGCTTCTAAGAAACATGCCAATGGTGTGTTCCTGTAAATTTACATCGCCTAAAAAAACACTGGCTGCTTGAAATCTATAAAAATATTCAGGCACAAGATCAAAGCGCTCACTCAATTTTGCAGATCCCTTCAGGTGTATGGAAATAACGCTTCCCATGCGCACATCGCCATCTTTAAAGAATGAAAGTTTGGGTTGGTTGATGTGGCTGTATTGAAAGCCAATTTGGAAGCCGTTGCGTTGGTTTTTTACAAACTGGTAGGCAATGCCCAAGCCCATATCGAATGCAAACGAAGCCGTGCGGGGAAAACTCTCGTTGGGTGCTAAAGTAGAATCAAAAGCATCGCCCGAAAATTGATTGTCGAAATATAGATTTCGCGTATCGAAACTGCGGTAAACAAAACCCGGAGACACACCAAGCGAAACAAAATGCTGGCGGTGCAGACGTATTACTGCACTTAGCGGCAGCGCTGCCTGCATAAAGGTAAAGCGCGAATCGCCTGCCTTATCGTATTGAAATTGTAAACCACCACCAAGGCGTGTTCCTTTTTCGAATTGGAAAAAATTCATTTCGGCAGAGGCGCTTACCGTGTTGTAGTTTACAGGCACATTTGCCCATTGGTTTCTATATACTAAGTTGAAACGATAATCGCCATCCATTAAATTGGTATAGGCGCTAGAGGTGTAAAGTGGATTAAAGCCAAACTGCGAGAAATGAAGCGATTGCGCATGAAGTGCCGTAATGCACAATCCGGCATGCAATGCCGCCAAAAAGAAAATAGCTTTCTTAAATGGTAGTGTTGGGCGCCTCAATATCTGGTTACTTGTTGTTTGCTTCATGTTGCATTACTTCAGTAAACTAATGTTGCCTTTTTTTTCTACTAATTCACCGTCATCGCACCGTACTTTTAGGTAAAAACCAAATACGCCACTATCTAATGGTTTACCTCCAAATGTGCCATCCCAACCTTTGGTTTGGTCTGCAGTTTCAAACATGAGTTGCCCCCAGCGGTCGTAAATGGCTAAGTAAACTTCGGTAGCGCGTAAACTTCTTACATAGAGTATATCGTTTTTGCCATCGCCATTGGGCGTAAAGGCATTGGGTAAATACACACCTCCATTTTTGCAAGGTGTTTTAAATACATACACAATTACCGTGTCGCTCACTTTGCATCCGTTGCTATCTTCGGCAAAAACTTTATACACGGTAGTTTCCAAAGGAAATGCCAATGGTTCTGGCGAAGCAGAGTCGCTCAAAGTAGAATCGTATTGCCAGTAAAATGTGGCTACGCCATCGGCAATCAATGCCAGTTGAGAAGTGTCGGCATAGCCAATGGTATATGGTTTGGCAATGGCGCTGAGCGATGGTAGTTTAGAAATAATATCTACCAATACATTGCCCGTAAAAGTGCAGCCCAGTTGGTTGGTAACTAATACACTAAAAGTAGTATCGCGCGGAGGGCTTACCAGCGGTGTAGCAGTACCTTGCCCCGAAAGTATAAGATCTGGAGGGATCCAAGCGTAGGTGAGTGTTTGCCCCGGTTTTGCATTGGTGGCTAGTAAGCGCACCGAGTCTCCGGGGCAAGTAGCAACACTTGCCTGTATGGCCACTGCATCGCTAAATACTACTACTGTTTGGTGTATGGTGTCGGTGCAATTTCCTTTGTGTACAAAGAGCGTGTAAGTAGTGGTAGAATCCGGAGATGCGTATGGGTTAGAAACATCGGTTTCGTTTAGTGAGGCATCGTATTTCCATTCGTACGTTACATTGGTACTGCCGGGTGGAATTCCAATTTGAGTAATGGCAGATTTACAGATTGTAATTTCGGGAAGTGTGGAAGTGGAATTGTTTAAGATTAGAATTTGTTTCTCTATAGAATCTGTTCCGTTGCATGTAGTGGTGTCTTTAGCTACTAGTTTAATAGTGTATAAACCGGGTTGTGTAAACGTATAAGTGGCATTGCTGTCGGTAGTGGTGAATCCGTTGCTGAAAGTCCATTCGTATTCTGCATCGCCTAATACATCGCTGGTATTATTGAATGTGGCAGTATAGGGCAGTTGGCAAGGCGGCTCCGGCACTTCAAAATCGGCAAAGGCAAGTGGAATGTTAAAGTCGAATTTATACACTGCATTGTTGCAGTTGGGGCTGTTGTTGGTTCTAGATACAGCACCGGGAGTAGTGGGAAAATCGCTAACGCCACCACAGCCCGCGCAAACACTTTGGTATAAAATTCCTTTCTTACTATAGCGCGAAGTGCCTCCATCTACGTGGTCGGCAGCCGAGGGACTTCCAAAGTAAGTGGCATAGAATAAACCTGAAGCATCGTCATTCAATACCGCCATGTAAAAGTCGTTATTGTCGGTAGTGGAGCTAAATGCATTTGAGGTAATAGGCAAGCCGTTTGTAGAAAGCTGATTGCCAATGTTGGAACCCCAACCGGTGATATATACTTTCGAACACAAATCCACTAAAAAGGCAGTTGGTGAAATGTCGGGTCGGCCTCTGCCGGCACCAATTACGGTACTCCAAAGTATCAGCTCCAATTCATGGTCTAACTTAGTTATGAATAAGCCGCTATTGGGGTTGCTATAACCGGCATTGTTTACAAAGAAATTTCCCTTTGCTTCGGTTTGTCCCATAATGTAAACGTTGTTTAGCCTGTCGTTTTCAACAAAATAAACTTGGTCGTATTCTGCAGAGCCCCAAAAGGTAGATTTTTGAATAGATAAGCCGGATTTGTCTATTAAGGTTACAAAGCCATCTGCTCTTCCGCCACCATTGGTGTTTTGCACTACGCCTGTGGCAGTAACCGGAAATGAACTAATAGAGCGCGTGCCGCCACACACAAATAAATCATCGTTTCTGTCTAGCGAAAGAGAATAAATAGCATCGTCATCTTCGCCACCTAAGTACGAGCACCAAATCATGGTAGAAAGGTTGTTGTTCATTTTAATGATAATGCCATCTAAACCACCACCATTTTGCTCTTGAAATACTCCGGAGGTAACAGGGAAATCGGTAGAGCGAGTACAGGTTGCCAAATAAATATTGTCTTGCTTGTCTATATCTATTTCGCCACGAACTTCATCGGCATAGTTGTATCTTAATAAGTTGGTGGGGCTTATGTTTAAGCCATCGTTGTCGGTACCACCCACAAAAGTAGAAGCTAAGAGCTGTGTGCCATCGGAGCTAAAGCGGGAAATTACAATATCGGAACCGGTGGAGTAATGTACGCCCAGCCCGCCAAATGCTCCGGGGTCGGGGCCTCCGTTAAAAGTAGTGTCGTAAGCATTGGGTGTTACCGGAAAATTATCTGAACTGGTGGTGCCGAAAAGAAAAAGTTCATCGTTGGTATTTACAATTAAACTGTGGGGCAATTCATCGCTTTTGCCACCTAGGTAAGTTGAATAAAGCCGTTGGGTTCCGGTGGCATTGTATTTGCTAATACCAATATCGCAGCCGCTGAGTGAGCCTGCGCCACTGCCTCCTGCCCAGCTAACTTGGTAGGCTCCTGCCGTAACCGGATAGCCTAAGCCAAATACGCTGCCTGCTGTGTAGGCTTCACCTTTACTGTCGTAAGTGGCAGTATAACCAAAATTGTCTGCGGTGGAGCCGCTGTAAGTAGAAAATATTAAAGCGGGATCTATCACCAAATCGTATTGGTGGTTAAAGTCTTCCGGAAATTCGAAATAAACTTCATTTTTTTCGAGTGCAAAGCGGCAGGGTACTTCTACTTTTCTTCCTTTAATAATTTGGTATGAATACGGTTTGGCTTCTGCGATATCGCCAACAGAAGTGGTAAGTACCAAGGCTCCGTTTTGAAGTGCCATTGCATTTTGCCCTTCGTATTTTAGGCGAATGGGAATTGTTTTGGAGGTGTAACCTGCAGGCACAATCCAATCGGATTTCATGTGGTTGCCTTCTGAATATATTTTTAGGTGAATACCTTCATAAATATTTCTATACTCAATGGTGCCAAAGCCCGGAACGCGGCTTGCCCACTTGCTTTTATCTTTTCCTAAAAAGTAATTGAAGTATTCTTGCAGGGAATCTGCTCCAATAATAGTAGCTGCGGGATTGCTACCCAGAAAGCGAACTTTAATGGCATGGCAGTTCAACGAGTCGGGAAAGGCGGGTTTGTATTGATGCTCGTGGTGGTAATTATGCCTTAGCAGCATAAATTGTTCTTCCTTCACTTTGGCAAAGGTGTAGCCGTTCTTTTCTAAGAAAACAGCACCAAATGGTACGTTGGCTTTGTACTGTACTTGCTGGTTCCATTGGTTTTTATTAGCAATAAATTGTAGGTTTTTACAATTGCCGCATTCATGTGCCTGTGTGCTTACAAAGGCTAATGCTGCCAACAAAAACAAAATACTCCAAGTCTTTATTTGCATGTTCGTGTAAAGCTAAAAATTGTTTTGTAACAAAAGACGGGGGTTTTGTGCAAATGGCGGCTATAAAAGAGTTATATTCACAAAATAATTTTTGTTTTGGAAGGTATTCAGTCCGTACTACAATCTTTTTCTCCGGTGGCGTTGCACGAAACCGGTGCATCGCTTACGGTGCAAAGGTTCGATACTAAGTTTCTATTGAACATAAAATGCTTGCCTGCCTTGCTGCAGGGGCTGCAACCATATTTTTCGGTATTGGAAATTAACGGGCAAAGGGTGCACGATTACGAAACACTTTATTTTGATACGCCCGATTTTAAACTCTATTACGATCATCATAACGATAAGCCGAATAGAATGAAAGTGCGCGTGCGCAAGTATGGTTCCAGCGGTGAAGTGTTTTTTGAAATAAAGCACAAACTTAAAGGAATGAGAACCGGAAAGTTGAGGTTGCCACAACAAAAAATGATGTTTGAAATCGGTGAAGAAGAATGGAATCTAATTCGGCAAACAGGTAAGGCTATTCGCGGTTTGGAACGAAAACTTTCAACCGATTTTTCAAGAATATCGCTGGCAGGAAACAACCTCGATGAGCGAATTACATTCGATACTTCGTTGCTTTTTCATAATGCTACCGGGCAAATAAATTTTGGCAATGTAATGGTAATGGAAGTAAAGCATTTACAGGCAAAGCCATCGGAGGCAGTAAGGGCATTGGTGCATCAACTGCATTTGGTGCAGCATCCGTTCAGCAAATACGCCATTGGTGTGGCACTGTTGGAAAGTAGTGTAAAGCACAATCTTTTTAAACCTACTATTTTACAGTTGAAAAAAATAGAAAATGGATAGCATTCAATTGGCAGAACAGTTAGGCGCGGCAGCAGGAAATTCATTTGTAGATTTTTTAATTCGTTTGTTTTTAAACTTTGCGGCTATTACTGTTATTATTCGCTATATCTATTATCCCAATTATCGCAACAAAGATTTTCTATTCACTTTTTACCTCTTCAATCTCGTTAATTTTCTTATTTGTTTTTTGTTGAGCAGTGCGGTTTTAAAAATTGGTTTTGCATTTGGCTTGTTTGCCATTTTTACCATGCTCCGATTTCAAACGGTGCGTATTCCGGTTAGAGAAATGGCGTATTTGTTTATTGCCGTAACCGTTGGAATTATCAATGCATTAACGAATATAGAAACCGAACTTTTCACATTGCTTTTTGCCAATACGCTTATTGCTGCATTTGTATATGTGCTGGAAAATAAGATTCGACTGGCACACGAAAACTTCAAAGAGATTACCTACGAAAAAATTGAATTGATAAGACCTGAGAAACGAGGGGAACTATTGGCAGACCTTCGTTTGCGTACCGGATTGCCTGTTACAAAAGTTGAAATAATAAGTATAGATTTTTTGCGCGATTCGGCTCATTTGAATGTGTTTTACAGTAGTAGCGAAAACGAAGCATCTTCCAGAGGAATGGGCAACGATGCGTAATTTTTTTTAGTATGAATAAGCACGATATTACAACACGGGCAGATGTAGAACTGCTCGTAAATTCATTTTACGCTAAGGTAGAGCAAAGTGCTTTGCTGGGCTATATCTTTAATGATATTGCACAAGTAAATTGGGCGCATCATTTACCTAAAATGTATTCGTTTTGGGCGGGTGTGTTGCTGGGCGAAAGAACTTTTTACGGAAATCCTATGCACACGCATATTGCATTGAGTAAAATGGCTCCGCTTACCGAAAAGGAGTTTAATGAATGGCTACAATTATTTACTGAAACGGTAGATGAACTTTTTGAAGGTACTAAGGCAGAAGAGGCCAAAGAGCGCGCCCGCAATGTGGCTAAAATGATGCTCTATAAAATTCAAGCAACCTTGTAGTGTAGAACTTAGCTTGGTTGGCGGATTTTTACAATTAGTACAAGTGCAACTTTATTCAAGTTCATTATTATTGCACCTCTTTAAAGCAAAACAGTGAATTCATTTAATAAAGAACAGTTACTAAAAGACCTGCATAATTGGAACAGCATCATTAAGAAATATCAAATTCCAAGCATTAAGCAAGCTACCATTCAGTTAGCAAATAGTTTTGTGTTTTATGTAGCATTGCTTGGTTTGCAAATTTATTTATTCGATAAATCGGTATGGCTATCGCTTGCTGTTGCTATACTAAATGGTTTTATTTTAGGTAGAATTTTTATTATTCAGCACGATTGTGGTCATAGCTCTTTTACGCGCAGCCGCAAGGCCAACGATATTATAGGCACTTTGTGCAGTATTTGCACTTTAATTCCGTATAAGTATTGGGCCAAAAATCATAGCTTTCACCATGCGCATAATGGGCAGTTGGAGTTTAGCGATGTGGGTGATATAGAATGTCTTACTACGGAGGCGTATGCCGCATTACCGTTGGCAAAAAGAATATGGTACCGCATTTACCGCAATCCTTTGTACTTGTTTACAATTGGCGGTTTTATTTATGTGGTTATTTACAATCGGTTTGCGTTTTTAAAAACGGATTATTTTAAACAAGTAAGACGCAATGTACTTATCAGTAATATCTTTTTTATCGCGCTTTATACACTGTTTGCTTACTTGCTGGGGCCGGGTAAATTTTTGGTGGTTCAATTTGTGAACTTATTTTTCTTCGGCACCTATGCACTTTGGTTTTTTTACATACAGCACCAATACGAGCATATTTACAAGAGTAAAAAAGAGAACTGGAATTATGTGGTTGCAGCTATGCGTGGCAGTACTTATTACAAGTTGCCACGGGTATTTCATTGGCTTACCGGAAATATTGGTTATCACCATATTCATCATTTAAGCCCAACAATTCCCAACTATAATCTAGCCCGCTGCCATGCCGAAAATCCTGTTTTTGAGAAGCATACAAACACTATTACATTTTTGAAAAGTTTGAAAACAGTTCAAGCGAATTTGTGGGATGCGCAACGGCAAAAAATGATTTCGTTTAGCGAATACAGTGCCAATAAAAAGAAGCATAAAGCAGCAGCCCAACAGTAGTGTTTTGCTACTTGTTCAATCGTTTAAAAATACTTTTTTGCTTGCTGTAGATACTTTGATAAATTTCAAAACGTTCATCGTATAACTGGCGGTTTTGCGGATTGGGCGTAAAGGTGCGTTTTACCTTTACGGCTTTTCCAATATCATCAATATCCATTTTTCCGGTAGCAGTGAGCGCTAGTAAAGCACTGCCACGCGAGTTGGCTGCAATTGGATCTTCTACCTGTAAAATTTCGCGGTTCATAGTGTCTGCCATAATTTGACACCAGATATTGGAGTTGGCTCCTCCTCCAATAATACGCAACGATTCAAATGGTTTTTGAATTAGTTTTTCGGCATAAATCATTAGCCAGCGGTTGTTGTTTGCAACACCTTCGTACACTGCACGCACCATGTCGCCACGGGTGTTTTTGAGTCCCAGATTTAAGAACGATGCGCGGGTTTTGTGGTCGTCTATCGGGCTGCGCTCTCCGTTTAGCCAAGGTGTAAACATTACGCCATTACTGCCTGCAGGTACTTTCAATACCTCTTGGTCTGCCAATTGGTAAAAATTAGATGGCGCTGTGTGTTCGCTTAATTCATCTTGTGGGAATAAGATATTGTTCTTTAAAAAGTTAAGGCAAGCACCTGATGTTTCTTGTTCATTGATAAGTAGGTAGCGCCCCGGCAACGAACTCGGAATGGTTGCCACATTGTGAAGCAAATCTGTTTTCTTAAATGGAACATGGGTGAGCAACCAGCCCGAAGTGCCTACATAGATATGCCCTTCATAGTCTTTTACGGCTCCCGAGCCAATGGCTGCAGAATGCGTATCGGGAGAGCCGCTCACAACTTTTACGTGCCGTGCCAACCCCATTTTTTCTGCAAGATGCGAGTGCATTTCTCCAATAATAGTATTGGTGGATACCAACTCTGGCAATTTAGATTTTTCAACTCCTGTTTGTTGTATTAAACCATCGTGGTAGTGTATGTTGTTGATGTTTCTATTGTCGGTAATCCAATGCAGGGTAATACTATCAAACGATGCTGCTGCTCTTCCTGTAAAATAGTAGTTTAAATAATCTTTGGGCTCTAAGAAGTAGCGGGCATTGTTGTACACATCGGGGCGCTTGTGTTTTAAGTATAAAATATGAGCAATGCTGTCTTTGCCCGATTTGGTAGGTGCGCCACCTGTAATGCGTATCCATTTTAGAATTTTAAAAACATCATATCCATCTATTTTCAAAAAGCCATCGGTTAATTTACCTGCGTATTCTGCACCACGTGCATCCATCCAAATAATGCCATTCATAAGTGGTTTGCCGTTTGCATCAATAGCTACGGTTCCGCTCCACTGCGAGGTGATGTTGAATGTTTCTATTTCTTTTGGATTGAATTTGGCACGCGCAGCAATGGTGTTGTAGGCACTAAAAATGGCATGGAGCCAATCTGCCGGATCTTGCTCTGCTCCTCCATCGGGCGTAATAATAAGTTGGGTGGGAGCAAATTCGCTGTCTATGAGTTCTGCTTTTTCATTAAATACTGAAACCTTTGGTCCCGAAGTGCCCAAATCTACGGTAAGAACTAAAGAAGATGCCATATAAAATATGCGTTGTGAAGCGAAGTAAAATTTTTCTTCTTTATTCTTACAAAAAGAAAAAAGGGTGAAGTATTACATCATAGCAGGTGAAGCATCGGGCGATTTGCACGGAGGCAACTTAATAAAGGCAATTCGAGCAGGCGATTCGCAGGCGCAGTGCCGGGTTTGGGGTGGCAATAATATGCAGGCTGCCGGAGGCGAAGTGGTAAAACATATAAGAGATCTAGCATTTATGGGTTTTTGGGAAGTGATTAAGAACCTTTCTACCATTCTTGGCAATATAGAATTTTGTAAGAAAGACATTGCGGCTTGGCAGCCCGATGTGGTGGTGCTTATAGATTATCCCGGATTTAATTTCAGGCTGCTACCTTTTTTAAAGGAAAGGAATTTTAAAATAGTGTGGTACATAGCTCCGCAGGTGTGGGCATGGAAAGAAAACCGTACCAAACTGCTCAAGAAGTATGTAGATAGGTTGCTGGTTATTTTCCCGTTTGAAATAGATTTCTTTAAGAAGTGGGAGCTAGATGCAACTTTTGTTGGGCATCCGCTGTTAGATGTAATAGATGCAAGCTCAAGCAAGCAAGCCATATCGAAAACAATAGCATTACTGCCCGGTAGCCGCAAACAGGAAATAGAAAAGATGTTGCCTTTATATGTAAAAGTAAGCAAGCATTTTCCTGAATATGAATTTTGTGTAGCCGGAATGAGTATTCATGGCGAAGCCTATTACAAGCACTATTTGGAAGGAAGTAATTGTAAATTGGTAATGGATGCTACTTACAGTGTGTTGCAGCAGGCGCAGGCGGCATTGGTTACTTCCGGTACTGCAACTATGGAAGCTGCTTTGCTTCGGGTGCCACAGGTTGTATGCTATCGAGGGAGTTGGTTCTCATACATTATCGGAAGAATGCTGGTTAAAGTCCCTTTTATTTCTATTGTGAATTTGGTGTGTGGTAAAAAAGTAGTAACGGAGCTTATTCAACACCAAGCCAGCGAAATGCAAGCTAAAAGTGAGTTGCAAAGAATTTTGCAGCCCGATATTCGTGAAGTAATGTTACAGGATTATGAGTTGCTGTATGCTACTTTAGGAGGCAAAGGTGCTTCTGAAAATGCTGCAGCAGCTATATTAGCATTGGTGCATAAAAAATGAGTGAATCGAAAACATTTTGGCGGAGTATTGTTTTTTCAATAGCACTTATATCGGTACTTTGGATTGTAAAAGGATATGAGTGGTGGAGTGGAAGCGATTGGGGCAATTGGGGTATTTTGCCACAACATATTTCGGGTTTAAAAGGTATTGTTTTTGCTCCGTTTTTGCATGGTAGTTTTGAACATTTGGCATCAAATACAACAGCCATTTTTTTGCTCTTGGTAGTGTTGCTGAATGCTTATCCTACCATAGCCTTTCAAGTACTTTTGTTTGTACATATTGTAAGTGGTTCGTTGGTGTGGGCGTTTACTTTTCCCGATGGCTACCATATTGGTATTAGTGGCATTATTTATGGTGTTGCGGCATTCTTAATTGCATTGGGCATTATTAGAAAAGATAAGGCATCATCGGCTATTGCCATTTTGGTTGGCTTACTTTATGGCAGTATGGCTATTGGTTTTTTTCCAAAAGAAGGAGTGAGTTGGCAAAGCCATATTTGGGGAGCCGTAAGCGGCATAATAATTGCATTCATTTATAGAAAAAAGGATTTGCCATTAGAGTACGACCTCGAAGATGATACACCTGAGCAAGAACATTTTTTCGATAGATAACTATTGAACCTCCAAAGAATCTTCTTCGTTGTAAAGAAGTGGATCTATAATTAAATCATCGGGTAGCTCGTCTGCAACAAACAAATCTATAGGCTCGCCAATACGTATTTTCTTATTTACTCCGCCCTCCGGTACTTGCTTATATACTAATGCAGAAAGGCTATCGGTGGTGCCGCTTTTTAATACCACAGCACCAGTGTTTAGCCCTTTTCCTTGCAATATAAAAATGGCTTCTTGCAATGTTAATCCCAATAGGTATGGTACTTTAATTTCTTCGCCACCAATACCATCTCCCAGCAAAATATCTACTACCGTTCCTTTAGGAACTCTGCTTCCTTTCCCTACCGGGCGGCCTTTTACTTCTAAGCCAATTACTGCATTAAGGTGCGGGTCGGGGCGGTAAATGGTGTTGCCCGCCACCAGGCCTACACTTTGCAATTGTAGTTTGGCATATTTTAAAGACGATTTTCCTGCTAAATCGGGTACTTCTACACTAGGCACTTTGCTAGCATTTACTACCAAATAAATTTTTCGGTGTTCCTTTACTTTTGCTCCGGGTTTAGGACTTTGTTCCAATATAGAGTTTAGGGGCTTTTCTACATTATAGGCAGAATCCATTACTACTAAAGTAAGGTGGAGTGCAGCCAATGTTTCTTGTGCTTTTTCAATGCTTGCGCCTCTTAAATCTGGAACGGAAATTTGTTGCCCGTGGCGAGTGTAAGAGCTTAAACTCCATGATACAATTGCAAGCAAAAGACCTGCAATGCCAATAGCAATGCCAATGTTGATGGCTATAATTTTAGCGAAGTTTTTATTCACTCATCAAACGTGAGAAAAAAATGTGAGTTGAAGAAGGAAAAAATTAACCATCTATTGTGAACTGAAAATTGTGCAGCAAAGCAGTGTGCCTGTATTGTAATAGTTTTTTTGTGAAATTTAGTGGCGAGAATATGTACTTTTGCAGCACGTTAAGATTTTCTACACTGAGCCATTTTGAAGTTCCCCTCATAGAAGTAAATAATGGAAAATCTATTAGCACGAGAAGTTTGGCGCGAAGCGCATAGTATCAACCAGTTTTTATTTAAAAAAAAGTATGCGGTTTCTTCGTGGGGGCGGTTAATGTCGTACACAGATAGTATAGAGAAAGGCACAATAATTAGAGGCAGCATACAAGAGGGCTATCCTATTTTAAGAATGCGTTCACAGCCCGAAGGGCATAAAAAACCGATATATCATGGGTTTTTAATTCATAAAGTAGTTGCAGAAACATTTTTAGATAAACCGAGTGAGGAGCATAAGTTTGTAGCGCATTTGGATTACAATAAACTAAACAACCGTGTAGATAATTTGCAATGGGTAACACAGCAAGGTATGAACGAGTTGAATAGTAAAAACCCAAAGGTGTTGGCGGAGCGCGGTAAGGTGCGTTTTGATGGACATAAAGGCGCCAAGCTTACATCTACAGATGTAATTCGTATCAAGAAAATGTTGGCAAATCCTAACCGAAAAACTCGGTTAAAAATAATTGCAAAGCAGTTTGGTGTTTCGGATATGCAAATTACACGCATTAAAAGTGGCGAGAACTGGGGGCATATTCAAGTTTAGTTTGCCAAGCGCTCCCATAATGCTTTAACGCCCGATAGTAATTTTTTGAATTGCCCCGATATTCCTTCGGTGTTTACAAAACGTGTGTTGTGGTTAGGCGCAATTTCTGTTTGTGGGCGGGTAGGCGTGTAGTAATAAACTGCCAGCGATTTTCTGCTTTCGCCCTTAGGTGTATTTAGTGGTTTGGGGTGCCCGTGATACGAAATTTCATTGGTTTCAAAAATTACACAGCGGTTAAATTCAGGAGCAATTTTTTCTAATAGTTCCTTTTTGCCATTGGTAAAATCCCATAGCTCTAAATGTCCTTCATATTGTGGTTGCCAGTTTTTATTCATGTACACTAAGAGATTTAGCCGCCTATGATAGGCTGTTTTGGGATGTATGTTGTAATCTATATGTACATTTAAAAAAGCTCCTGCAACAGATTGGTGCAGCCCTGCACCAAACAATTGTTCATCGGGCAGTAATGGCGTTTCGGTATGGCTAATTTGGGTAAGGTAGTGGCATAACTCCTGGCTGTTTAACTCTGCAAAAACTGCCTTAAGCACCGGATGTGCTGCAATGGCAGATTGGAATTTGTTTTTTTGATTGATGTAGGTGGTGGTATCCCATGTGCCTTCATTTACAGAAGGGTAGCAGGCTAAGATTTCTTCGGCTTTTTCGGGTGCAAAAAAGTTTTCAATAACCACATACCTAAAAGGCTTCTTAGAATTGAAATCTCTTTCTATAGAAGCCTTTTGGCTATTTAGTAAAGTAAAGTTGATGTATGTGTGCATAGTAGTTGGTGGCTGTAAACGAGGCGTGTTTTGGCTAAAAGAAAGGTTATAGGTTTCCTCTCAGTTCTTGTTCTCTTTCAATAGATTCAAACAAGGCTTTGAAATTTCCTTTGCCAAAACTTTTGGCACCACAGCGTTGTATAATTTCATAAAAAACAGTTGGGCGGTCTTGCACCGGTTTAGAGAATAACTGAAGTAAATATCCTTCATCGTCTCTATCTACCAATATGTTTAAGTGGCGAATGGCGTCTGTGTCTTCTTTAATGGCGCCAACACGTTGCCACACTTCTTCGTAATAATTATCGGGTACGTATAAAAATTCTACACCACGTTTGCGCAATTCAGATACAGTGGCAATAATATCATCGGTGGCAACAGCAATATGTTGTAAACCTGCGCCTTTGTAAAAGTCTATGTACTCTTCTATTTGCGATTTCTTTTTGCCATCGGCAGGTTCGTTAATTGGAAATTTTACATAACCGGAGCCATTGCTTACTACTTTACTCATAAGTGCAGAGTACTCGGTAGAAATATCTTTATCGTCAAAAGTAAGTAGGAGTTTAAAGCCCAAAACATCTTCATAAAATTTTACCCACTCGTTCATTTTTCCTAATTCCACATTTCCTACACAATGGTCAATATGTTTTAATCCAACCGATTTGGTTGGCACTGAACTTGTTTTAGGTTGAAAGCCCGGAAGGAAAGCGCCTTTGTAGTTTTTGCGTTCAATAAATTTGTGAACAGTTTCGCCATAAGTGGCAATGGCACTTACTACGGCTTCGCCAAATTCATCTTTTAGTACAAGGGGTTCAAATACAGGTTTGGCGCCACGTTTCACAGTTTCTTCAAAACTTTTGCGCGCATCATCAACCCAAAGTGCAATAACTTTTACGCCATCGCCATGCAGCAAATGGTGTTTTGAAATTTCATGTTCGGGCGAAAGGGCAGAGGTTAGCACTAAGCGAATTTTGCCTTGTTGCAATACGTAGCTGGCGCGGTCGCGCACTCCGGTTTCGGGGCCTGCATAGGCTACCAATTCATAACCCCATGCACTTTGGTAATAGTAGGCACTTTGCTTGGCATTGCCCACGTAGAATTCAATATGGTCGGTTCCGTTGAGCGGTAAAAAATCTACAGTGGTGGCAGTCGATTTTTGTTCTAAAGTTTCGCTGTTCATAATATATTGTTTTGCTTGGCGAAGGTAATAATTACAAGCAATAAAGAAGGATGCGGTACGTGCAAAATTTGCTACTTTGTTTTGCTATAAAATTATGTGATTTGGGCACCAATGACAAAGCAAGAACGCGTAAATTTTATTGTTGAAAAATTAGAGGAGTTGTATCCCAAAACTCCGATACCGCTCGATCATAGCGATGCCTACACTTTGCTGATAGCGGTGTTGCTATCGGCTCAGTGTACCGATAAGCGGGTAAATGAGGTAACGCCATATTTATTTGCCCGCGCCAGCACTCCGGCACAAATGATTAAGTTGGAAGTGGAAGAAATTCGCGAAATTATTAAGCCATGCGGACTGTCGCCAACCAAGTCGAAGGCTATTTTTGAACTCTCGCACTTACTGCTCGAAAAACACGCGGGGCAAGTACCCAATTCTTTTGAAGCATTGGAGGCGCTGCCGGGCGTGGGGCATAAAACTGCAAGTGTGGTAATGAGCCAAGCATTTGGTGTGCCTGCATTTCCGGTAGATACGCACATTCATCGTTTAATGTATAGGTGGAAGTTATCCAATGGGAAAAATGTAATGCAAACAGAGCACGATGCCAAGCGGCTATTTGCTGAAAAATTGTGGAATAAACTGCACTTGCAAATTATTTTTTACGGTAGGGAATATTGTCCTGCACGCGGTCATAAAAAAGAAGATTGCCCTATATGTTTTGCAGTAGATGGCAGAGTGTAGTTTAAATGGAAAGCACCGTGCAAATAAGAATTGATAAATTCTATTGCAGAAAGTTATTTTCGCTACTTCTAAAAAATTATCCATGAAAATTAAACTGTTTTTCTTGTGCCTTATTGCTGTTGTGGCAATGGTTTCTTGCAATTCGGGTGCTCCGACTTCTGCCGATAACACTGCGTTTGAAACTCAGTTGCTCGAAAACTTTGCCAATGCTAAGGATGGCGATATTATTGAGTTGCCGGAGGGTACATTCACTATCCAGCGGCCGTTAATTTTAGATGGATTGAATAATGTTACAATACGCGGCAAAGGAAAAGATAAAACTATTTTAAGTTTTAAAGGGCAAAAAGATGGTGCAGAAGGAATTCGCGTTACATCCAACAATGTGTTGATGGAAGATTTTACCATAATGGATGCCAAGGGCGATTGTATTAAGGTGCAGGATGCTACCGGAGTTACATTCAGAAATTTGAAAGTGGGTTGGACGGCACAGCATTCCACACAAAACGGTTCGTATGGTATTTATCCGGTTGGGTGCACCAATGTGCTGGTAGAAAATTGCGAAATTTTTGGTAGTAGCGATGCGGGTGCATATGTTGGACAGTCTAAAAATATTATTGTAAGAAATTGCCATGTGCACGATAATGTTGCCGGAATTGAAATTGAAAACAGTATTGATGCCGATGTGTTTGATAACTTATGCGAAAACAATACCGGAGGTATTTTAATTTTTGACCTGCCGGAGCTGCCCGTAAAAAACGGGAGCAGATGCAGGGTGTTTAACAACCGCATGATAAATAATAATGTGAAAAATTTTGGAGTGAAAGGAACTGTGGTGGCAGAAATTCCTGCGGGTACAGGCATTATTGTTATGGCTACTAACGATTGCCATGTTTACAATAACGAGATAAAGGGAAACAATTCTATTAGTGTGGGAATAGTTGCTTATGGTTCACTTCAAAAGCCGTATAAAGATTCAATTTACGATCCATTTTGTGGAGGTATAAACATATACGATAACAAGATAGAACGCGGTAGCGGAAAGCCTGATGGCAGTGTGGCATTTGGGCAATTGTTTACGGCAATGTTTGGTGATAAGGTTCCGGAAATAGTGTATGATGGTTCTGTAAATTCAAAGTATTTTGATAGTTATGGAAATATAAAGCCGGAGTATAAAATTTGTGTTCGCAATAACGGCAATGTGGAGTTTGTAAATTTAGATATTGCCAATAAAGGCAAAGGTATGAGCAAAGATGTAAGCAAAGTAGATTGCTCATTAGAGCCTTTGCACGAGGTTAAATTGGCGGCACACTAAAAACAGATGTTTTGTTATCCGCGCAGTTTAGTGCATTGCCGATTACTTTGCACGGATAAAGGGTTTTAAAATTCCCAACCAATATCGCGCCTATAATACATGCCCTCAAACTGTATTTCTTGAATGGTAGTAAGCGAGGTTTTTACAGCATCTTTAAGATGTGTTTCTAAAGAAGTAACGGCTAGTACGCGGCCTCCATTTGTTACCAATTCGCTTTCAGTTTGTTTGGTGCCTGCATGGAAAATAATAGATGCACTTTTAGTAGGTAAGTGTATAGGCAGTCCTTTGGGGTAATCGCCAGGATAGCCGCCCGAAGCAACAATAACGGTTGCCGCAGCACGGTTGTCTATTTCAATTTTTTCTTTCTGTAAACTTTCATTTGCAGTGGCTTGCAATAGTGGTACTAAATCGCTTTTTAGGCGGGGCATTACAATCTCTGTTTCGGGATCGCCCATGCGGCAATTGTATTCAATTACAAATGGGTTGTTTTCTACTTTTATCAATCCAAAATAAATGAACCCTTTGTAGGTAATGTTTTCTTGTTTTAAACCTGCAATAGTGGGTTTAATAACTTGCAACTCTACCTTTTGCATTAGTTCGCTATCTAAGAATGGTACAGGCGAAATGGCGCCCATACCTCCGGTGTTTAAGCCCGTATCGGCTTCGCCAATGCGTTTGTAATCTTTGGCTTCGGGTAAAATTTTATAGCTGTTGCCATCAGTAAGTACAAATACAGAAAACTCAATGCCCGAAAGAAATTGTTCGATTACTACGGTGGCGCTTGCCTTTCCGAAACGTTCGTTGCCAATCATGTCGCGCAATTCGTTCTGCGCCTCTGCAATAGTGCTGCAAATAACCACACCTTTTCCGGCAGCCAATCCATCGGCTTTTAAAACAATTGGGGGCTGTTGTGTTGCAATATATTGAATGCCTTCTTCTAAAGTTTGGCTGTTGAATTCGCGATAAGCTGCTGTAGGAATATGGTGCCTAAGCATAAATTCTTTTGCGAAAGACTTGCTGCCTTCTAATTGAGCTGCTGTTTTAGAAGGGCCAATTACCGAAATTTTTCCATCGGGATATTTCTGTTGGAAGTAATCGTACACGCCATTTACCAATGGTTCTTCGGGGCCAACTACAATAAGCGAAATATTGTTTTCTAAACAGAATTTTTCTTGTGCGGCAAAGTCGTTTATTCCAATGTTTACATTAGTACCGCAACTTGCTGTGCCGGGGTTGCCGGGAGCAATAAATAATTTATGACAAAGTGGACTCTGTGTAATTTTCCAAGCAAAAGCATGTTCTCTTCCACCGGAACCTAAGAGTAAAATATTCATGTAGTTGTTTTGTGCAAATATGGAAGAAGCAAGGCAATGAACAAGTATTCTTCAGTATATTTTACAGTACTTTGTATTGTTGCTGTGCCTTGTCTTGGTATAAATGTAGCCAGTGGGGTTTCTTTAAAATAGTTTATTTCGTTGCAGTAATTTTGTGTGCACTATTACAGTAAATAAACGTATGCAGCAATCTCCGGTAATTTTTGCAGAAAGTATGCACTCCGGTCTTTTTTCAAAATCGAAGAAGATTTTTGTATTAACCGATGAAAACACCGTGCGCTATTGCCTGCCTGAAATAGAAAAGCAAGGCGAAGTACACACCATTGTAATTCCTGCCGGTGAGCAGCATAAAAATATTGAAACACTTACCAAGGTTTGGCAGGCATTGGCTGCGGGTTTTGCCGATAGAAATAGTGTGTTGGTAAATATTGGTGGCGGTGTGGTGTGCGATATAGGTGGTTTTGCGGCTGCTACTTACATGCGTGGAATTTCGTTTGTGCAAGTGCCAACTACCTTGCTGGCAATGGCCGATGCAGCACATGGCGGCAAAACGGGAATTGATTTTTTAGATTTCAAAAATATGCTTGGTGCATTCGCGCTGCCGGAATCTGTAATAGTGTATCCTGCATTTTTAAAAACATTGCCGCAACGCGAGTTGCTAAGCGGTTTTGCAGAGGTAATTAAACATTACATTATTGCCGATGCTTCTTCGTTTCACGAAGTTTGGAAGTGTAAGGCTGTAATTATAGAAGAGGCAAATTGGAAACCATTGCTACAGAAAGCTATTGCCATAAAACAATCGGTGGTGGCGCGCGACCCATACGAAAAGGGCATTCGGAAAATACTCAATTTCGGGCACACGGTTGGGCATGCAGTAGAAACTTTGTTTCTGCAAGAAAAGAATTATCTGCTACACGGAGAAGCAGTGGCTATTGGTATGCTAATGGAAACACTCATGGCGCAGGAACTAAAGATTATTCAGCAAGCAGAGGCAGAACGAATAGTGGAAGTGTTGATAGAAATTTTTCATAACCGCCCTGCAATAGCAAATCCAGCCCAAGTCTTGCAAGCAATGAAACATGATAAGAAGAACCGAGATGCGGTGCCGCTTTTTGCGCTTCCAAATCGCATTGGTAATTGCCTTTTTAATTGCGAGGTAGAAGAGGCGGTAATTTTAAATGCATTTAAAAATTACAACGAGTTGTATGCTGTTGCATAAAGTTAATACGCTGCCATTCCGTTTTTCGGTAGAAATTCCATCTAGTAAAAGCATGAGCAATCGTGCTTTAATTCTTCATAAATTGAGTGGTGAAAAAATTACGGTACAGCATTTATCGGAAGCGCGCGACACAAAAATTTTATGGGAATTGCTCAGTAGCAATAGCGAAGTTTTAGATGCACAAGACGCAGGAACTACACTTAGGTTTTTAACCGCTTATTGCTGTGCTGTAAATAGAAAATCCATTATTACGGGAACCGAAAGAATGAAGAGCCGACCCGTGAAACCATTGGTAGATGCGCTATGTGCCATAGGTTTTTCTGTTCGGTATCTGGAGAAGGATGGATTTCCTCCGCTGCAAATTCTGCCAATAGAAAATAGCAGCGCACTAAGAAGTGAAGTTGAGATAGATGCTTCGGTAAGCAGTCAATTTATTTCTGCACTTATGATGATAGCGCCTGTGTTGCCGGCAGGATTAACTATTAGGTGGAAAGGTGCGGCAGTATCGGAGCCATATTTACAACTTACGCATTATATGTTGAAGCAATGCAAGGTAAACATAACTATGAATGCGAATAGCATTACCATAGCGCCTGCTTTATTTGCACCGGTAAATTTCAATGTCGAGGCAGATTGGTCGAATGCTTACTACTGGATAGCTTTGGTAGCACTGCTTCCCAATAGTAAAATGCTGTTGAAGCATGTGCAACTGAAATCGTTGCAGGGCGATGCACAGGCGGCAAAATTGCTCAGTATGTTTGGTGTGCATGCCGAGCAGTTGCCCAATGGTCTTTCAATAGAAAATACAGGGTTTAGTTTCCCAAAAACAGTTTCGGTGAACTTGAATTTTATGGCACATCCAGATTTGGCACAAACGTTTATGGTGCTTTGTGCTGCCAAAAACATACAGGCGCGGTTTAGCGGTCTTTCTACCTTGGCTATTAAAGAAACCAACCGAATAGAAGCCATGCAGGCAGAGTTGAAGAAGTGTGGTGTGGCGCTGGTGCAAACCGATAGCGATATGTATGAGCTGCAAGGTGAGTTTGCGCAGCCGCAAGAGCCAATTTGTACCTATAAAGATCACCGTATGGCAATGAGTTTTGCTCCTTTAGCAGCATTGGGAATGGTGGAAATAGAAGAGCCGGAAGTAGTAGAAAAATCGTATCCCGATTTTTGGAAACAGTGGGCATTGCTGTATAGCTAATGTAGTAGGCAATATTTGCTACTGCAAGAATCTTGCTATTTGGTACTGTTCTGCTATATTCGGAAAATGAAGCTGCTGCACTACCTGCTTATCCCTATTTTACTTTTTTCTTTTTCGCTGTTGCACGCCCAAGTGTTTGAAAATTTCAGCGATGGAGATTTTACTGCAAATCCTGCATGGTCGGGAACAGCTTCTAAGTTTTTGGTGAATGGCGGTTTAGCATTGCAAAGCAATGGAAATAGCGCAAGTGGCGATACATTGGCGCTTTCTACGCCTAATAGTTTATTCGATTCGGTAGAGTTTAGTTTTAGCATCAATCTTGGGTTTAATCCAAGTTCTACCAATTATGTGCGTGTATATTTAGCGAGCGATAGCAGCAACCTTCGCAGTTCGCTCAATGGGTATTATCTTCAGTTGGGCGAAACGGGCAGCAACGATACCATTAAGATTTTCAAACAAACAGGAAATACAGCAGCATTGGTGTTTACAGGCAATGCTGAAGTTATTGGCAGTAGCGCTGTTTCGGCCAATGTTAAGTGCTATATTACAAGAAGCAGTGCGGGCGTGTGGAAAGTGTATGCCGATAAAACCGGAGGAAGCAATTATACGCTATACGGAACTTTTACCGATAATTCATGGAATGCCACTGCGCATTTTGGTTTTTATGCACGCTATAGCACGGCATCGCGATTCGATAAGTATGTATTTGATGATATAGAAATAAGGCACATTGTTGGCGATACCACCAAGCCGGTGGTTGTGAATGTAAGCGTAGTGAATGCCACGCAGTTAGATGTGTTGTTCTCGGAGCAGGTATCGCTTGCAGATGCGCAGAGCGCAGCTAATTATCAAGTGAATAATGGTATTGGTGTGCCGCAAAGTGCAGTATTAGATGGTGTGGATAAGCGTATGGTGCATCTTACCTTGTCTTCGCCTTTGGTGAGTGGCAATAATTATAGCATAAGTATAAATGGCATTGCAGATATGGTAGGAAACACAATGCTGCCGCAGCAACTTGCTTTTAACTTTTTTGTGCCTCAATTGTATGATGTACTTATAAATGAAATAATGGCAGATCCGGATCCTAAAGTTGGTTTGCCGGGAGTAGAGTTTGTGGAGTTGCATAATAGAAGTTCGTTTCCAATAGATTTAGGCAGTTGGACTTTTTCAGATGCTTCTACTACTATTGTTCTGCCTTCAGTTACGATACCTAAAGATAGTTTTGCGGTAATTGTTCATAAAGATTCTGCTCTGCAGTTTAGCGCAATGGGAGCAATAGTTGTTTCCGTAAATTCATTGCCATCGCTTAACAACGATAAAGACTCTCTTACATTAAAGAATCCAAATGGAAACGTAATTCATTCGATAGTGTACAGCGATAGCTGGTATGGCGATGACAATAAGAAGCAGGGCGGTTATACTCTAGAATTGCGCAATCCATTAAATCCTTGCGCTGCCGATGGAAATTGGATGGCATCAACCGATGCAAGCGGTGGCACTCCGGGCAGGCAGAATGCTGTTTATGATGCTACTTTGGATTTGGAGTTTCGTGCAGGGAATGTGCGTTTTGCAGCCTTAAATGCAATAGCTGTTTCTTTTACTGAAGTTTGCGATGCGGCTTCGGCAACCACTGTTGCCAATTACAACGTAGATAATGGCATGGGCAATCCGCAGTATGTTTATTTCGATTCGGTAGTAAAGAATGCGGTGGTGCTTTATTTCAACCAAAATTTCGATACTTCTACAATCTATAAACTCACTGTTTCGGGAGTGAAAAATTGTGTGTCGCTTGGTTTACAGCCATCTACTTTTACGCTTGCTTTTCCGCAACGGGCAGCGCGGTACGATGTGTTGATTACAGAGATAATGGCAGATCCCGATCCGGTAGTAGAATTGCCCAACAGAGAATATATAGAACTTTACAATCGCAGCAGTAAAGCAATTTCTCTTAAAAATTGGCAACTGGGAAAAATTGGCGCTTCGTCTGCAGCACTGTTGCCCGATGTGTTGCTTATGCCCGATGCTTATTTGTTGTTGTGTAGTGTAACGGCAGCGGGCGATTTTTCGGCATTTACGTATCCAATTGGAGTGTCGAGTTTCCCTTCGTTGAACAATACAGGAGATGCTGTTTTTTTGAAAGATAATACGGGTGTATTTATACATGCAGTGGAATATGCCGATACTTGGTACGGTACTGATTCCAAGAAGAATGGCGGCTGGAGTCTTGAAATGATAGATGCCAATAATTGGTGTAGTGGTGCTGCCAATTGGAGCGCTTCCGTAAGTGCTTCCGGTGGCACTCCGGGTTCAAAAAATTCAATTGCTGCTACAAAGAATGATTCGGCTTTGTTGAATATTGTTAGAGCAGCACTTCTTTCAGACACCGTACTCGGCATTACGTTCAATAAAAGCCTAGATAGCGCTGCTGTGGTAAATGCAAATTTTTATACGGTGAGTGGCAATATAGGAAAGCCGCAAAGCGTGGAGGTAATGCCGCACCTGTTTAATCGTGTATTACTCAAATTTTCGCAGCCATTTTTGCGAGGAATAACCTATTCTATAAAAGTAAACGGGCTAGGCGATTGTGCAGGAAATGGTATGGGTATAAATGATACTGCGCGTTTTGCGCTGGCAGATTCCATAGCGCCCAACGATATTGTAATAAATGAAATGCTCTTTAATCCGGCAACGGCAGGTGTAGATTATGTGGAACTTTATAACCGCTCTCAAAAAGTGTTGGATATAGCTAAGTTGGTAGTGGAAGAACGCGAAGTTTCTAATCCGGAAAATGTTCTTGAAAAGAGCGATACCTTGCCCGATACTTTTTTGTTGTTTCCCGATGAGTATGCAGTATTTACTACCAATACCGACATGGTGAAAGCTCAGTATAATGTGAAAAATCCTCAGCAGTTATTGCTGTTGAAGAAGTTGCCTAATTTTCCTGACGATGCAGGTATTTGTGTATTAAAAAGTACTGCCGGAATTGTGATTGATAGCTTATGTTATGCCGCTCAGTGGCACTATGCTTTATTGGATGAAAAGGATGGCGTGTCGTTGGAGCGCATCAACTATAATCAGCCAACTAACGATAGAGGCAATTGGCATTCAGCCGCAGGCGATATTGGTTTTGGTACGCCTACTTATTTGAACTCTCAGTTTTATACTACCGGCATTAGCGATGATGCTATTGCAGTGGAGCCTGAAGTTTTTTCGCCCGATAACGATGGCTACAAAGATTTCACTTTAGTAAAGTATCGTTTTACAGAGCCGGGATATCAGGCCTCTATTAGAATTTTTGATGCAATTGGAAGAGAAGTAAAATACTTAGTGAAGACAGAAACGCTGAGCGCCACAGGAGAATTTCAGTGGGATGGCACTAACAACGATGGTGGAAAAGCCCGTACCGGAATTTATACGGTGTTTGTAGAGGTATTCAACCTGCAAGGGAAAACCAAGCGTTTCAAGAAGAATGTGGTGTTGGGTGCTCGCTTAGATTAGATGTAATTCAGTTTTTCCAATATAGAATGATATTATGTTGTCAGTTCTTAGAACCAATTCAAGCAACGATAATTTTAGAAACCTAGTTGTTGAGCTCGATAGATATTTAGCAAAGAGAAATGGCGATGCCAATGAGTTTTTTGCTCAGTACAATAAAATTGACTCACTGCAAAATGTGGTAGTTGTTTTTCATAATGGCAAAGGTGTTGGTTGCGGAGCTATAAAGGCATACAACACAGGCGTTTTTGAGTTGAAAAGAATGTATGTAATAGAGGCAATGCGTGGTAAAGGTGTGGCAACAGCAATGCTGCGGGAATTAGAAGCGTGGGCGAAAGAATTGGGCTGCCATACTTGTATCTTAGAAACCGGGAGCGAAATGAGTGATGCCATAGGTTTATATACTAAGAACGGATATACTGCAATTGCCAATTATGGGCAATATGCTTTAGTTGAAAACAGTAGATGCTTTGAGAAAAAATTGTGAACTATAAATTGAGAGGAAACGTATGCCAATAGTGTATCACCTAAACTGTGTTACAATCGTGTCGCCCATCAATAGCAATGTTTGCGGGCACTGCCTATTGTTGAAGGAAGAAGATAAACTGGTTTTAATAGATACAGGAATTGGTCTTTTAGATGTGCAACAGCCGGAGGTACGAATAGGTAAAGAACTTATAGAATTGGTTGGATACAGATTCTGTGAAGCACAAACTGCAATTAGGCAAATTGAACAGTTGGGTTTAAATCCTAAAGATGTAACAGATTGTGTTATCTCGCATTTAGATAATGATCATATTGGCGGGCTTGCAGATTTTCCTGATGCAATTGTGCATTTGGGAAAAGAAGAGTTGGAGAGCTATAATGCCAACCATCCAAGGTATCTACGAATACCATTAGCGCATAATCCCATTATTAGAACTTATGGAGAAACTACCCACAAATGGTTTGGCTTCGAGGCGCGTAAGGTAAACGTATCTTTAAAAACAGAGCTGTTCCTTATTCCTCTTTTCGGACATACATTGGGGCACTGTGGAGTTGCACTGCAAGTAGATGGTAAATGGTTGCTTTATGTTGCCGATGCTTATTACATGCGGGTAGAATTATTGGACAGTATGCATCCGGTAAGCGAGTTGGCTGCAATGCGTGCCGATAATAATACATTGCGTGTGGCTACGCTCAATCAAATACGTGCACTTGTAGAGGCGCATCCGGAAATTAGTGTGTTTGGGTATCATGATATTGAAGAGTTCAATTGTTATACTGTAGAGAGATAGTGGTAATGGTAGGGTGACCGTACATAAACCAAACGGACTTTTGACAAACGAAAAAGAGAATAGATGATTTACGTTGTGATAATTTTAGCGGTAATAATTGTGTTTGCATATACCGCTCGACAAAAAGGCGGAGACAAAACATCAAACAGCACACCATGGTATTTATGGTGATTTAGGAAATCTTAAAGGGAAAAATTTAAAATTTGAATCACTTTCAAAGACACAGGAATATATTGAACTGCTTTTAGCGTTAGACAACATAGAAAGAAAGCGTTGGTATTTCGGATTAAAAAAACGGAGCCAACATATATTTATACAGAATCTGCATAAACAATATGAGTTTCATTCCAATAACGACACCAGTCTCAGAAATTATAAATAAACACATAGTAAACGGTGTATTTATAGAAGACCATCTTGAGCAAAGTGTAATCTCACCAGATGTTTTTCAAAAAGCAAAAGAAGATGTAGAACAGCGACTAAAGGTAAAAGTGAAATTTGGCAAGTGTAGTTCTGTATTAGTTCATCAGTTAACAAGACACAGCTTACAGATATTTGAAAAATTTGGCAATGAAATACATCACTACCATTTTCCTACAATCCTTGACATAATTGAACTTGTTGACCAAGGACACAAAATGAATGTAAGGCCATTTAATAAAAATGGAACTCTTGCTGGATTAAAACACATTCATCATAACTCCAACACTTTTATTGCACAAAATATGGTGAACTGTTGGAAAGAAAAATATGGCAAAGATGATGAGGTGTCTTTTCAAAACATATTACTTGAAGAAATTTTCACTGGACTATTAAATGACTTCCCAAAAGAGATTGCTCAAAAGAAATCATTAACAGTTCTCTTGACAAAAATTTTATACGAAAGTAAATTCAGAAAACCCCAAAAGCATACTGGTGAGTGGATTGTATTTGCTCAAAAGGACAATGTCAATTACTATTTGTGTCTAGCAACACATAATGAATGCAAAGACTTTACAGACCAAGTAGTTTATGAACGGATTAAACCTTGCTTGGCAGAATTTCCTGAAATTAAAAACAACTTTGGTGGACAAATTTAACGATAGGCACATGGACGAAAAGAGAACCACTACCGCTAACAGCGGTTTGGCAAAAGTGGCGGTTCAATGCTCCGCAGACAGTTTTGTGGTTAATCAAACATTTGTTCTCCGCATCAACATTTGTGGTAAAATCGCCACCTTCGCCAAGCCGCAAACCGATAGGCGTAGCTCGTATCGAACTTTGTTTGCGAGGAAATTTTAATTATTTCTTACAATAAAAAAAGGCTGTCCGTTTATAGCGGACAGCCTTCTCTTTAATTCAAAAAAGCTATTACTTAATTAAAGTAAACTTCAATGTTTTAGAAGCTGCTTCTTTACGGATGTTTACTAAGTAAATTCCTTTTGGTGCTTCATTCATAACAAAGGTATGTTCTTTTTGAACTTTAGCTGTCATGATGATTTCACCAATTAAATTGCTGATAGTTACATCGTAAGTATTGTTGTCGTTTAACTCCAGTTTAAATGTGCCACTGTTTGGATTAGGCATCAATGTTACAGCAAATGAATTGTTGGCTTCTTTAATGCCTACACCTGTAACATTTTGTGCAGCACTAGTTCCTTTACATCCATTAGCATCTGTTACTTCTACGGTGTAGTTTCCGTTTTGGGTAGCAGTGTAAGTTTGTGAAGTTGCATTTGCAATGTTGTTGTTGTTCAATTTCCATTGGTAAGTACTGAAAGTTCCGGTGCTTAAAGTAGTGCCGGATACAGTAATGGTTGGAGTTGGCAATGGATTTACAGAAACTGTAAATGTAGTAGAAGCACTGCAACCATTGGCATTGCTTACGGTAACTACATAAGTAGTAGTGGTGCTTGGTGTAGCAATTACATTGGCAGTAGAGCCTAATCCATTAGACCAAGCATAAGTGGTACCTCCTGTAGCTTTTAAGAAAGCAGTATCGCCAGCACAAATAGTGTTGTTACCGGTAACAGAGGCAGTAGGTGCTCCGGGATTAGATAAAGTTACGTTGGCAGTAGCTGTGCAACCATTGATATCGGTAACGGTAACAGTGTAGTTGCCTGCACTTAAACCTGTGGCAGTTGATGAAGTTTGCGCAGGAGTGCTATTCCAGTTATAAGTATAAGTAGCGGTGCCTCCGTTGGCGGTAACGCTTGCAGAACCATTAGATTGTCCGCAACCTGGTTGAGTACCTGCAGTTGCAGTAGCTGTAAGCGTGCTGGCAACGTTGTTTACAGTTACGCTATCTACGACAGTTGCACCTGTATTGGTTTCAGTAACTGTTACAATATATGTTCCGGGGTTTAAGCCGGTAATAGTGGCTGTGTTCCCACCATTGCTCCATGCGTAAGAGTAGTTGGTGCCGCCACTTGGTGTAGCAGTTGCAGTTCCTTTAGTGTTGCAATGTACATCTGTTTTAGACATGCTTACAGTAATACTTGCAGCAGCACAGTTAATAGATGCATAGTTAGCAGTTTGTGAAGTGTCTACTGCAGGGCAAGTTACGCCCGAGTTTACTACACGAATAAAAGTTGGTTCAAAACCGGGAACGCTAAAGGTATTAGCTAAAGCAGAAAGTTCACCTTGCTGTGTTCCAAATGCTCCGGTAATAGTAACATAGAATAGTATTTTGTATTGTCCGCAAGCTGCGTTTGGCGTGCCTGTAATTCTGTAGCAACCGCTAGAACCTCCGGTATAAACCGCAGGGCTTTGGTTTAAGGTAGCAGTTAAGCCGGTAGGTACATTTCTGATGCTATCAACGGTTGCGCTGGTTACAGCAAATCCGGCAATGGTTGCAGGTACTGCAAAAGAAATATCTTGTGTGAAAGATTGCCCATTAGTAGCACAAGGAATATTGGCAGATGTTGGTGAAAAACCTGTTCCGCCCGGAGTTGGTGTACAAGTGCCTCCGCTAGAAGCTAAGGTAGTAAAGGTTAAATCTTGTCCATTAGTAGTGCCGTCTGCGCTTACTGCTCTAGCACGGAAATGGTAAGTAGTGTTTGCTTGTAAGCCGGTTAAGCCTGTTGAAATAGCAGTTGCAGTTGTTCCACTTACGCTTGAAGGTGTTCCGGCAACAGTATTGCCGTACGAAGTTGTTAAACCCCAATCGAAGTAAGTTTGTGAGTTTACACCGTTGGCATTTACAGAGCCGTTTAGGGTTGCAGTGGCTTGAGTAATGCTGCTGGCTGCGTTGGTAACTACGGTAGGAGGAGTAGGAGTGCTAACAGTTACGTATGCAATAATCCAAAAATCACCATAAAGGATTTCGCAAGTAGCCGCTTCAATAGAGCTGTTAGCATCGCAATCGTTACCCAAAGTTGAAAACCCAGAAAGGTTAGTATTCCCTGAAGTAAAGTTCATGTAGCCTAAGCTGTTGCCCTCTACAGTAGAATTGCGGTATATACAAGCACCTCCACAATCATCTCTGTATCCCTTAATTAAGTTGAATTTATTTGCAGTATCGCCTTGGTAATCTACTCTAACACCAAATGGCTTGCCTGCTGGTAAAGTTGCATTTACAGGGAATACTTTTGAGTAGCCTCCGTTGAAAACCAAATTGCCTAAAGCGTTGAAGTTGTTGGTGCCGGTTGCATTCAGTGTTTGCGACCACAAATCTACGGTAGTTAAGTTAGCCGCTGCTCCTGAACCTGTTATAGACGCTTGAGTGATATCAAATACCGATACTTTAAGCGTATCAGGCTTGGTTGTAAGTGTTCTGTTATGAAAATAAATCACTTCAATACTATCTACTCTCACAGTTTTACCTGTATAGGAACCTAAGCTAACCGATGGATAAGTAGGTTGAATGTTCAACAAAGAATCAAAAAGTACAACAGCATATTTGTAGGTTTCATTTGCATTATTGGCGTAGCGTAAATTCACTCTGGAATAACCTAGGTCAAAAGTCTTGCCCAAAGTATCTGCATAGTAATCGTTAAAGTTGTCGTCAAAATAGCTGATTACAGCATTGGTAGAAGCGCGAGAGGCATCTACTCTGTTTACTCTTTGTTTGGGTAAAGAGTTGGTTAGTTTTTGCAGCCCCGGTGCACTTTTGTAACCGGAATTTAACTGCTGTGCATTCGTGGCAAACATGCCTAAGGCAAGTATAGCCAGTAAGTAGAGTTTTTTCATACAAGCGATGTTTAAAAAGAATTTTGTTTCAACAAACTTATTCCATTTTGTTGGAGTTGCAAGAAAAAATTCAATATACACTTGAATTTAGGAGATGGTTTCCATAAGTGTTTTGGCGCTCATAATACTTACAAGTAATCCCACTATAATTAAAAGAACTTTGGGTGAAATTTTTCCTACGGCAAGAGCACCCAAAGGTGCAGCTAGTATTCCACCTACAATTAAACCAAGTATAATAAGTACATTGTGTAGCCCCAGCAAGGTTGTAAATACTGCTGAGCTTACAAATGCAATAAAAAATTCTACTGAATTTACGGTGCCAATGATGAGTCGCGGATGTTTACCCTTGCTCAGTAATGTTGCATTTACAATCGGCCCCCAACCTCCCCCTCCAAGTGCATCTAAGAAGCCTCCGGCAAACGCAAGTAAGCCAATGCGTTTTATTTTGGTGCGTGTAGTTTTTGGAGCAAAAGCCTTCTTTAAAATTGCCAATCCCATAAGCAGCAAGTAAATACTTACGAATGGTTTAAGATATGCACCATTAAAACTACTAAGAAGAAATGCACCTGCTGCTCCACCTGCAATGCCGGGCAGCAGTAAAGCCATAAAAAGGCGCTTGTGAATATTGCGTAGCGATAAATGCGAAACAGCAGATGCGCCACTCGTGAATACCTCTGCAATATGTACAGCCGCGCTGGCAGCAGCCGGAGATACGCCCGTACTCAATAAAAAAGTATTGGAAGAAATACCATACGCCATCCCCAAAGAGCCATCAATAAGTTGGGCAGAAAATCCAATTAAGATGTATAGCAATAATTCTTTTTGAAAGAAAACGGCAGCTAGTTTATTATATCCATTTTGCGCTGTATCGGAAATGAAAAACATGGCAGCCAATCCGGCAATCAACGCCACAAAAGCAATAGTTGCCCATACATAACCGGAAGTTGTATTTAACTTCATTCAAATGAAAATATGCTTTTGGTAATTTCTTAAAAGATTTGGCGCTGCAAGCAGTTCTCTTTTATGTTTTTTTAGGCAGGAAAGGTGGAGGCAGGCAACCCAATAGTATATCATAAAATTTCTTATGATAGAGCAACGCAGGCAACGCTTTATTCGTTTTGTTTATCAGTTTTCAGAAATAATACGCAATTTTGGGATGTACATAAACGTTTTGTTGCAAATTCATTATATGAAATATTGGTTGGTGTTGTTTGGGTGCTTGTGGATACTTGCTGTAAATGCACAGGAAGATGAGGTGCTACCGCCTTCACCTAAATTTAAAAAGGTGCAAAAGAGCAGCGATACTCCACCAAATCCAACAAGCAATACACAGCAAAATGATGTGCCGGGGAATACTGCACCCGATAAAAAAGATGAAGAGTTTAAACCTTTCTCGCAAAAGAAAAAAGTAGATTTAAGCAAGTTTATTATCGAGCCAAATTTCATTCTGTCGCTTGGTAGCAACCAGTTTAATATAGGACTTTCTCCTTATGTGGGATATAGAGTCTGGCAACCCAAAAAATCTAAATCGGGCAGTAGCAATGGTCTGTATTTAGGAGGAGGTATAACTTATTATTACACGCGCTACAGTCTGCAATATAGCGATGGTTTTACGGTAGTAACCGGAAAGCCGAATTTTCATACCTATGGCGGTGGAATTTTTGCGCAATACAATATATGGAAAGGTTTTTTTGCACGTGCCAAATTTGAAGTACTTCAATTAGAAATTGATGATATGAATAATTGGCGTCCCGTTTATTCTGCACCTCCAAACGTGGTGCTGAAGGGTGTTGAATACCCACGCATAAAAGAAACGGTACCGGCATTACTTATTGGTGTGGGCTATAATTTATTGCAGAGCAAGAATTTCTTTTTTCCGATTATGATTTCTTACAACGTGCTGCACAAAGCAACCAACAGCACATATTCTCCTTACCGAAGTGGTTGGGTAGCGCAATTAGGTTTTATCAATTTGTTTTAAGCGCTTTAAACATATTGTTTAGCGGCACTCTAATAGCTTTCATTATTTTTTTTAATCATTGTACATGAAATATTTAGTATGTATATGTGTTGGAGTATGGTGGAGCCTTCAAATACAGGCGCAGCCTGGTTTATCGGCCGGAACCAAATTGCTCTTACATAAGTTAAAGAAAGAAGAAGGAAAAGTTTTTTTTGATGGCTTTGTATATAAGCAAGATAATCGGGGAAGCGTGTATGTTTCCGGATTGGTGGAAGTAGAAAACAATTTTAATCCTGCAAGTTTTGAGTCTATTGGCGTAAGAGTTGGCACTAAAACCGGGAATATTTATACCGTACGTGTTCCGGTTGAGCGGTTTGAAAAATTTACGCAAACAGCAGGTGTGAAATTTATAGATGTAGATCAACCAATGTTGATGCAGTTAGACTCGGTGCGTAAAGCAACTAAAGTAGATTCTGTTCATGGCGGATACGATTTGCCAATGCCCTACACCGGAAAAAACGTGGTGGTGGGTGTTATAGATGCGGGTTTCGATTATTCGCATCCGGTTTTTTACGATACGGCATATAGCAATTACAGGGTGAAAAAAGTGTGGGAACAAAAGAGCAGTGGTGTGCCACCTGCCGGATTTTCGTATGGTAATGAATTGGCAGATTCTGCTGCGATTCTCGCTAAGGGCTTTGATGTGAGCGATGGTTCACACGGTACGCATGTGGCTGGTATTGCAGGAGGTTCAGGATTTGGAGGCGATGCTACTAATAAAGAGTTTAGGGGCATTGCATACAATAGCGATTTGGTTTTTGTAGCCATTTATCCCACACCTCAGTATTGGCTTTCTACCGGTATGAGCGATATGTTGGATGGCATAAATTACACCTTTAATTATGCTGCAAGTGTGGGCAAACCTGCTGTTGCAAATTTAAGTTGGGGTTGCCCTTTAGGCCCGCACGATGGCAATTCTTTGTTTAGCAAAGCTTGCGATAACTTGGTAGGCGCTGGTAAAATTTTTGTGCTATCGGGAGGAAACAATAACAATAATATTATCCATTTGGGAAAGACATTTGAATTGTTGGACACGGCAGTTTCAACTATCGTTACTTTTCCTTCATCGCTTACAGAAAAGAAAAACCAGGTAGATATTTGGGGCGATTCTTCCCATACATTCTGTATTAGATTCGGTTTATGGAATGGCAGTACAAAGTACGACAGTACTGCTTTAGTTTGTTTAGACGATAATGTGCATTCCTTCAGTTTAATTGGTTCCGATGGCGATACTTGTTTTGTAACGGTATCTACTACACAAAAGGAATTTAACCAAAAGCCACATGCACTTGTTCAGCTCTTTTCTAAAACAACTAATAAGCTTGCTTTAACGGTAGAGGGTTACGATGGTTCTATCAATATGTGGCAAGGCATTGTGGTTAAAACCAGCGGACACTATGGTTCTTTTGCAAAATCGGGTTACGGTTGGGCTGTGAATGGTGATGCAGAAATGGTGGTAAGCGATATGGTTTCTACCCGAAGAGCTATAGCAGTAGCGGCATATAATACTAAAAACTCGTTCACGAATGTGAATGGAAATAAGCAAACATATTCGGGTTATACACGCGGCAATATTGCTGCTTTTAGCAGTAAAGGCCCCACTGCAGATGGCAGAACCAAGCCGGATATTGCTGCTCCGGGTATGATTGTGTCTTCGGCTGTGAGTTCGGTAGATAGCGAGTTTATGGCAACCGGAGCTTCTTATACTTCGGTAACGAGTGTTTATACTTCTGCTATGAATGGAGTAAAGTATCCGTTTGCTGCACTGGGAGGCACTTCCATGGCTGGTCCCGCGGTGAGTGGTATTGTGGCTTTAATGCTGGAAATAAATCCTAATCTAACGCCCGAAAGTGTAATGCAAATTCTTGCCGAAACAGCTATTGCCGATAATTTTACGGGTACTATTCCTTCGGCAGGAAGCAATACTTGGGGCTTCGGAAAAGTGAATGCTTATGGTGCCATAAAGAAAACATTGATTACGGTGGGTATTGTTCACGAACCTTCGGTGTTACAATGTATGTTGTATCCCAATCCTTCGACAAGCGGAAGCTATAAAATTCAATTAGAAAGCATAAATGGTGGAAAGGCGGAGGTAACGGTGTATAATTCCAATATGCAGCAAGTGCATGCCAGTGTATTTGAGATGGTGGCTGGTAGCAATACTTTGCCGTTGCAAATGCACAATGCAAGCAATGGATTGTATGTTGTAAAAGTAAAGGCTGCTGGACAGGAATCTGTAATTAAACTGGCAAAGCAATAGTTCTTGTATAAAAGAATTATATTGTATAAAAAGAGAAGGCTGCCATTGGCAGCCTTCTCTTTTTATACTTTTTCTTGTTTTAGTTATCAGCATCTTTGGTGGTAAAGTCCACTAAAATTCTGCCACAATGTTCGCAAGTAATAATGCGTTTACGTTGGCGAATTTCCATTTGGCGTTGAGGAGGTATTTTGGTAAAGCAGCCGCCACAAGCATCGCGCATTACAGCTACTACTGCTAATCCATTGCGGTAAGCTTTGCGAATTCTGGTGTAACCTTTTAGCAAACGCTCATCTACTTTTTTGGCAGCCTTTTCTGATTTAGAAAGTAACTCTTGCTCTTCTTTTTCAGTCTCTTCTACAATTTTATCGAGTTCTTTCTTTTTGTTTTTTAGATCCTTATCGCGCGTTTTAATTTGCTTTTCGGTTTCTTCCAGCAAACCTTTTTTTACTTCAATTTTGGCATTGGCATCGCCTACTTTTTTATCGCTCAATTGAATTTCGAGTTTTTGCAACTCAATTTCTTTGCTGAGTGCTTCAAATTCGCGATTGTTTTTTACGTTGTCTTGTTGTTTTTCGTAACGCGTAATAAGTTCTTTCGCCATAGATTTGGCGTTTTTACGGTTTTGCGCTTCTTGATCCAACTCGGCAATTTCATCATTGATATTGCTAAGGCGTTTGTTCAAACCTTCTATTTCATCTTCGAGGTCGCGCACTTCTGCGGGCAATTCCCCTTTTAAGATTTGAATTTTATCTACTTGCGTATCAATTTGTTGTAATTCCCACAGTTGGTGTAGGCGTTCTTCAACAGAAACTTCTTTTACAGCGGTTGCTTTTGCCATATTTTTTAAAAATAATTTACCGGATTAGTGTTAATTCGGCTTAAATGGAGCGCGAATGTAGGAAATTTTTCATTTAATAAAGAAATCAACAAATCTTTTGTGAATTGTTCGCTTTCGTAATGGCCAATATCTGCAATAACAATGCGGTTTTCGGCATCAAAAAATTCATGGTATTTAAAGTCGGAAGTTACATAAAAATCGGCTTGGGCGGCTATAGCGTGTTTGAGTAAAAAGCTACCTGAACCTCCGCAAACGGCAATTTTTTGCACTTTTCTTTTTAACAAATTGGTGTGGCGAATGCAGTTTGCGTACATTTTTTCTTTTAAGAAGGAAAGAAATTCGCTTTCAGAAAGTGGCGCGGGGAGTATGCCCACCATGCCGCTGCCGGTGTGTGCCAATGTGTTGGTAAGTGAATATAAGTCGTAAGCCACTTCTTCGTAAGGATGGGCTTGGGTGAGTGCTGTAATAATTGAATGCTCTAGGTGTGCAGGAAAAATTGTTTCGAACCGCATTTCAGATACGCTTTCTTTTTTGCCTGCAGTTCCAATGGTTGGGTTTGAAAGTGTATTTCCTTTAAAGGTGCCTGTGCCTTGTTGGGAGAATCCGGTTTCGCTGTAGTTGCCTATATGGCCGGCTCCGGCTGCGAATATGGCTTGGGTTACGGTTTCAAAATTTTCAACAGGAATAAAGGTTACTAGCTTTTTTAGGAGGTTTGCTTTGGGTTGCAGTATTTGGCAGTGTTGCAAGCCTAATCGTTTGCAGATTTCGGCATTTACACCATTGCTTACATTGTCAAGATTAGTGTGTATGGCATAAATGGCAATACTGTGTTGAATAGCTTTAATGACAACGCGCTCTACATAGTTTTTACCTGTAATTTTTTTTAGACCCGAAAATATAATGGGATGGTGTGCCACAATAAGGTTGGCTCCGAGTGCAATGGCTTCATCTACTACTGCTTCGGTGCAGTCGAGGGTAATGAGTGCAGCGTTAATTTCCATGGCGGGGCTGCCGGTAAGTAGGCCGCAGTTATCGTAGCTTTCTTGCCATGCCAGTGGTGCAATACTTTCGAGATGTGCGATTATTTCTTGCAGTTTCATGTTTGGTTAATTTTCTATGAGTTCTTTGGCATTGGCAAGTGCTGCGGGTGTGATATTTTCACCACTAAGCATTTTGGCTACTTCGTGCAATCGCTCTTCGGAGTTGAGCTGCTTTATGCGTGTGTGTGTGCGCTCGCCTTGCAGTTCTTTGTAAATATGGAAATGCTGTTTTCCGGCTGTGGCAATTTGTGGAAGATGCGTAATGCAAATTAGCTGATGGTGTTGGCTAAGTTGCTTCATTAGTTCGCCAACGCGCTTGGCTACTTCACCGGAAATTCCGGTATCTATTTCATCAAAAATCATGGTAGGAAGCGTTGCTGCTTCGGCTAAAACAGATTTTATGCATAGCATAAGTCGTGAGAGTTCACCTCCCGATGCCACATTTTTTAATGCTTGTGGTGCTATGCCTTTATTGGCAGAAAATAGAAGTTGTACTTCGGAAAATCCTGTTGGGGAAAGTTGTTGATGTTGGGTGAAATTTACTTCTACTAAAAAAGTGGCATTGGGCATTCCTACTTTTTGCAGTAGTTCTTTTACTTGTTTTGAAAAAGAGGGTGCGGCATTGGTTCTGTTGGTATGTAGTAATTGTGCGGTTTGTAATAGTTTTTCTTCGCTGGTTTTTATAGTTTTTTGCAGTGCGGCAATATTGCTTTCGAGTTGGGTGTTTTGGGTGTTTTTTTCTTGTAGTTGAAGGGCTATTTCCAATAGGTTGTCGGCATTTTCTACTTGATGTTTTTTGCACAGTTTATGAAGCAAAAGCAGTCGCTCATTTATAGTTGCTAAGCGTTCCGGCTGTATGGAAATATCATCGGAAAGATTTTCTAATTCACGGAAAATATCTTTGAGTTCTATGACGGTGCTGTGGAGGCGCTCGCTTAGTTCTGCCAGTTGTTTGTTGAATGATTTTACGGGCTTTAGCTCATTGATACTTTCCGATAGCAAACCGATGATGGATATTTCTTGTTCGTCTATAAAGCCTGCCACTTTTTGAATGGCAATTTTTATGTTTTCGGCATTGCTTAAAGTGCTTTGTTCTTCTTCTAGTTGAAGCTGTTCGCCTGCTTCAATTTTGGCTTCGTTTAATTCATGTAACTGAAATGAAAAAAAGTCGTTTTCGGCAGTAGCCTGCCGGAGTTGCGCCTGCAAATTTTCCAACTGTGCAACATCTTTTTTGTGTTGAAAATATTGCGCAGTGTAGGAAGAAAGCAGTGGCTTGTTTTGTGCTAAAGTGTCAAGCATTTCCATTTGAAAACCGCTTTCGGCAAGCGAAAGAGTTTCGTGCTGCGAATGGAGGTTTACTAATTGTTCACCTATGTTTTTTAATACTTGAAGTGTAACGGGCGTATCGTTTACAAATGCCCTGCTTTTACCCGATGCGTTAATTTCTCTTCGCAAAACGGTTTCGGGTTCGCAATCTAATTCGTTGGCTGCGAGCAGTTGTTCCAGCGTGGGGGAAGGCTTGCCGAAAACAGCTTCTACCGTACATTTTTGCTGTTGGTTAAAGAGTGCTTTAGTATCGGCTCTTTCGCCCAAAACCAACGCAAGTGCGCCTAAAATAATGGATTTGCCGGCTCCGGTTTCTCCGGTCATGGTGTTTAATCCACTGCCGAAGTTTATTTCAAGCTCGTCAATAATGGCGTAATTTTGGATAGAGATACTTTTGAGCATAACAAAGCAACGAAGCAAAAAAAGTAAAACAAATGGTATTGAAGAATACTCGTGAGTGAAGGCGTAATTAAATACAGAAAAATTAACCGATGCTATGTTGCATAAAGCCGAAACTAATCTTTTCTTGCGCACTTATTTTTTACAATGCAGTACGCACTTATTTTTTTCTTCTCCCTATTGTTTGCCGTAGGGCAAGTTGGAGCTCAATCGGCATATATTGTAAATCCCGAAAATGTAACTATTGCCCGCGATAGTTTTGGTGTGCCACATATTTTTGGAAAAACTGATGCCGATGTGGCATATGGTTTGGCATGGGCAAATTCCGAAGATGCTTTTCATGTGGCGCAAGATTTGCTTTATACCTCTAAAGGATTTATGGGAAGATCGGGAGGTGTAAGTGGCGCTAAAGCCGATTTTTTTGTGCATGCAATTGGAGCCAGGCAGTTGGTAAACGAAAGGTTTGAAAGCGATTTGTCTCCGGCATTCAGGAAGTATTTAAGTGGCTTTACGCAGGGTATCAATGCTTATGCGGCTGCGCATCCCGAAGATGTGCGCATTAAGAAAGCATTTCCCATAAATGAGAAAGATGTGTTGGTTGCGTATGTTACCATTATGAGTTTTATGAGTACCGCAGGCGATAAAGTTGGCGATGCTGTAAGTGGGAAGTATGATGGCGAAAAAGTTATTTTCGATAGCAATAATTCACTGGGTACCGTTGGCTCAAACGCTTTTGCTTTGGCGGCATCTAAGACCACAGACGGTAAAACGTATTTGTGTATAAATCCACACATGTTTATGGAAGGTCAGTTGAGTTTTTACGAAGCTCATCTGTGCAGCGAAGAAGGTTTGAATATTTCAGGACCAATGTTTCATGGAAGCAGTTCGCTGGCAATGGGTGTAAATAAACACTTAGGTTGGGGAATGACTTGGAATTACATGAAAAAGGCAGATGTATTTAAGTTGAAAATGCATCCCCAAAAGAAGTATTACTATGAGTTTGATGGTGCTTGGGTAAAGTTAGAAAAACGCCCTGTGTGGCTCAAGGTAAAAGTGAAAGGCTTGCAGGTGGCTGTAAAGAAAACAACCTATTGGAGTAAATATGGCGCTACAGTAAAAAGCGATAAGGGCAATAATTTTTATGCTATACGCTTTGGTGCAAACCAAACTATAAAAACGCCACAGCAACTCTACGAAATGAATAAGGCCGATAGCTATGAATCTTATTGGAAAGCATTGCGCAATAATGCTTTGGCATTGTTCAATATAGTGTATGCCGATGAAAAGAATAATATATTTTATTTAAGCAATGGCGAAATTCCCGATAGGAATTTGAAAATGGATTGGCACGGTATTATGCCCGGAAACACCTCTCAAAATTTATGGACAAAGTTATTGCCCAACGATAGTTTACCACATGTAATAAATCCGGCTTGCGGGTTTGTAATGAATACTAATAATACACCATTCGATGCCACTTGCGAAGGGCAAAACGATAACCCCAATCGCTATCCGCGCTATTTGGTAGATGAGCGCCCCGGCAATAATAATAGAGCCATACAATTGAGGAAAGCACTATTGGCAAAAGAAAAGTTTGATTTCAGCGATTTGCGTGAAATAAAGTTCAACTATGCCATATCCAAAGAGTCGCCATTGTATCGCTCCTTGCAGCCTTTATTTAATCTGGACACCGTTATGTATCCCGAATTTGCAACGGCTATTAGAACTTTAAAGAGTTGGAATTTAGTGTGCGATACCAATTCTTATGGCACGGCAGTAGTGGGTGCTTTTATGCAAGTTTTATTTGACAAGCGTGGCCGCAGCGATGCCAGTTTTGTTTCGGGATTCTCTATTACCGAAGATGAAACCGTAGAAACATTACGTAAAGGATTAGCATTTCTTAAAGAAAAGTTTGGTTCTGAGTTGGTGCGCTGGGGCGATATACATGTAAACTATCGCGCAGGAAAAATGGTGCCAATGAATGGATTTCCCGATGTGCTTTCTCCAACATATCCTGTGCAAAAAGTAATTAACGGCAAAACATATTTGGTGCCAACTCATGGCGATACCTATACCATGTTTGCCAAGTTCGGGAATCATGGTGTAGAAGCCATGCAATCGCTGCTGCCTACCGGAAATTCATTGCGGGAAACTAGCCCGCATTACAACGATCAAATAGAATTGTTTCGCGATGTGCGCCTCAAACAAATGAGTTTAGATAAGGACATAATCTTAAAAGAGGCAATAAAAATTTATCACCCAAAATAATAATAGACAAAGAACGTGATAGGTGTAATAAACATTGCCCGTTTACTTTTGTAGAAACGCAGTTGTGTAGTATGTTGCATTAAATTTTTGGAAAACAAAAAATCGTGTAGGTTTGAAACCTATTTTTAAAACAATGATGAAGAGCATTTTAAACGAAGAGCCTGAAAAACCGGGCAAAGCCGATGAAGCAATGGAAAAATTTGCAGGAGGCTTAATGAAGTTCGACAATAAATTTCTCGAACAACGCAAAGTGTTTTTGTGGGGTCCCGTTCACGATGAATCTGCCGAAAAGGTTGTAAACAGGTTACTTTTCTTAGAGGCAAACGATCCCGGAAAAGATATATTCTTTTATATAAATTCTCCCGGAGGCGTAGTAACCAGCGGAATGGTTATTTACGATACAATGAAACTTATTTCTTCTCCCGTACATACTATCTGTATGGGCTTAGCTGCTTCTATGGGTTCCATTTTGTTGAGCGGAGGTGTAAAAGGGAAGCGCCTTATTTTCCCAAATGGAAGGGTGATGATTCATCAACCTTCGCTGGGTGGTATGTACGGACAAGCAACCGATATTGAGATTACAGCCAAAGAAATTCAGAAAACGAAAGAGTTGAGTGCCAAAATTCTTGCAGACAATTGCGGCAAACCTTTTGAAAAAATAATGAAAGATTTTGATCGCGACCACTGGATGAATGCACAAGAGGCGTTGGAATATGGTATTGTAGATGGATTTGCAAATTCGTTTTAAATGTTGCAGAAAGACCAACATGTTGAAATAGCCCGCCTGCAAGGCGATATTGCCGGATTGCTTGGAATGCCGCAAGAAAACATTGTGTTTAATTTCAAGCAGCGAAACGAAACTGTGCGCCTCGATATGGTTACTATTAATCCCAAACACGAGCAATCATTTTTGTTTCACAGTACCGATGGTACCGATAAAACCGATGCGTTGCGCAAAATGGTGGAGTATATTCAAGACCATTATCACCACGAAAATAGTATGACAATTCAGTGGATGAAAGTGGGAGAAAATAAACTCTATACCTCTTATTTCCGGGCTATAAATATGTATGAGGCCTTAGATAAATTTTATTACGAGCGCGATTTAAACCAGTATAAAATATTCAGCATTTCGCTTAATCCCGTAAGTTAAGAATGGTAGAAATTATTCACCGCAATATTACGGTAAGCGGAAAAGTTCAAGGTGTTTGGTTTAGAAAGTTCACACAAGAGCGCGCTGCCATATTGGGTGTAAAAGGCTGGGTAAGGAATACTCAAGAAGGCAATGTTTACATAGAGGCCGAAGCAGAAAGTTCGGTAATGGAAATATTCTTAGAAAGCGTGAAGCAGGGAAGCCCGCTTTCGCAAGTGCAAAATATGGTGGTGGAGGAGGCTCCGGTAAAATACTTCATAGCCTTCGAAATTCTCTATACATAAGGTTTTGCAAACTGTTTGGGATTAAGAAAACTGTGCCTTGTGGTTTAGTTTATTTTATACTGCTACACTCTGTATTTCTTATGTTGAAAATAATTTAAGCATTTCACACAAGCGTTTATTTTTGTATGAAATCAATGTATCTAAAATAATTTGTGAGAGTCATTCTACTGCTACTGTTGTTATTGTTATTGCTGCCTTTTAGCCAGCAGGCCCAAAGTTGGACTTTAGAAAAGTGCGTACAATACGCATTAGATAACAACATAAATGTAAAGCAAGCGCAACTGCAAAAAGAAATTTCGCAAAAGCAATTAACGCAAAGTTATCTTTCTACTTTTTTGCCAACCATAGATGCAGCCGTTAATTACAATGTGAGTGTAGGAAATTCAGTAAATGCATTTACCTATTCGGTAGTGCAGGGAAGTTTGCAAACCGTTACCGGAAACATACAGGCTTCTATGCCAATTTTTACAGGGTTACAGCAAATTCATGGTATAAAAAAATCGAAAAGCGATTTGGCCGCTGCGGCCTTCGATGCTGAGGATGTAAAGAATAATGCTGTACTTTCGGTTACTTCTTCCTTTTTAAATGTAATTCTAGCTAAGGAAATTTTAAAGGTGGCAGAAAAGCAATTGCAGCTTACATTAGAGCAAGTTGCTGTTACCGATAAGCGCGTGCAGAGCGGCTCTCTTCCGGAGTCGGCATTGCTGGAACTGCAAGCACAAAAAGCACGAAACGAAGCCGATATTGTAAGCGCAAAAAATCAAATAGACATAGCAACTGTGGTGCTGAAAAACCTATTGCTTCTTCCGGCAGAAAGTGGTTTTGAATTGGAGGTGCCGGAGATAAAAGCCAACACATTGTCTATGGATCCCGGGCAATCGGTTACTTCAATTTTTAAGAGTGCCCTAGCTGCCCAACCTTCAATAAAAGCGGCAGAAGCGCGTATTCAAAGTGCACAGTATTCAGTGAAAATAGCTCGTGGTGCATTTAGTCCTACACTTTCAATTTTTGGAAGTTTAGGTAGCAATTTTTCCGACCAGAATAAGCGGCCTACTGCTTACGATACAACTTATATTGGCGGTATTTTTCCGCAGGTAATTCCTAAAGATTACAAGCTGGTTCCTTTGCATGAGCAACTTAACCAAAGTTTGAGGAAAGTGGGCGGTATTTCATTAAATATCCCAATTTCTGGAAAAGGTCAGCGCTTTACCAACGAGCAAATTTCACGGATTCAACTACAATCGCGGCAATTAGATTTAGAGAGCAAAAAGAACCAGTTGAATCAACAAGTTACCGAGGCATACACCAACGCACGTGCAGCAGCTGAATCTTTTAATGCTAATCAAAAAAGTTTCGATGCCGCACGTCAATCTTTTGAAGCTACAAAACTTCGTTTTAATAATGGCATGGTTTCGCAATTCGATTTTGAAAGAACCCGCACCAATATGCTGGTGGCAGAATCGCAAATGTTGCAATCTAAATACACTTTTGTGTTTAGGCAAAAGGTGTTAGACTTTTATCAGGGTAAAAAAATTACGTTGGATTAAACCTTTATTTCTTAGAAAATGAAAAACAACAAAACGCTTATATGGCTCGGTGCAGCAGTAGCATTGTTGCTGGTTTTGGCAGTTGCCGCAAAGCGCATGGGCTGGATTGGAGGCAATGCCGGAAAGAAGGTTGCGGTTGAAAAAGTAGAAAAGCATACTATTATAGAAACGGTTACAGCAAGCGGAAAATTAGTGCCGTTGAGCGAGGTGAAACTAAGTTCTGAAGTGAGTGGCGAGGTTATTCAGCTAAATGTAAAAGAAGGAGACTCGGTTCAAAAAGGTGCCTTGCTTGCAGTAATAAATCCTGCAATTTACGAAGCTATTGTTACCCAGTCCGAAGCCGGATTAAACCAAATTAAAGCATCGCGCAGTAGCTCTAAGGCGAATTTAATTCAGGCAAAAGCACAGTATAATCAAGCCAAAACAACATTTAATCGCAATAAGGCATTGCACGACCAAAAAGTAATTTCCGATGCGGAGTTTGAAAGTTTTAAGTTGCAGCTAGAGCAAGCAGAGGCTGCTTTTAAAACGGCAGAAGAGCAAGTAAATGCTGCAGGTTTTAATATTGCAAGTGCCGAGGCGCAGGTAAAGCAAGCAAAAGACAATTTACTTAAAACTAAAATCTACGCACCCATGAGCGGTATCGTAAGTTTAGTGAATGTAAAATTGGGTGAGCGTGTGGTTGGTACAGCCCAAATGGCTGGTACCGAAATTATCCGCATTGCCGATTTAGACAATATGTTGGCGCAAGTAGATGTAAACGAAAACGATGTGCTGCGCGTACATGTAAACGACACTGCCGATGTGGAAGTAGATGCTTATTTAGGGAAAAAATTCAAGGCAGTTGTTACACAAGTGGCATATAGTTCTACGGCCACATCTATCCTTGCTTCTCAGGCTACCAATTTTGTGGTAAAGTTAAAATTGCTGAAAGATTCATACCATGAATTGATTGATTTGAAACGCGGTGTGCGCTATCCTTTTCGCCCCGGTATGAGCGCTACGGTAGATATTAAAACGGCCTCTAAAACCGATGTGTTAGCAGTGCCTATTCAGGCAGTAACTATTAGAGAAGATGAAACTGCTAAGAGCAGGCGATTAAGCGATGCCGAAACTAAAGGTGATGATGCTTTGCAGCAGAAGAAAAAAGTATCGGAAATAGTATTTGTTACCGATGGTAAAAGTGTAAGAGCCGTGCAAGTTGCTACAGGTATTCAAGATGCAGAATACATTGAAATTGAAGAAGGCTTAAAGGAAAACTGGGTTGTGGTAAAAGCTCCTTTTAAAGCCATCTCTAAAGATTTAAAAGATGGCGATCTAGTAAAAGTGGTTTCTGAAAAAGAACTCTTTAGCGAAGGCGAGGGCAGAGAATAAAATGCTTGCGTTTAAGTGTTTAACTCTAACTGGCGCACTACTTTTTGCAGAATTTCAAACACAGTTTCTGCCATTACGTTTTCACTATCCAAAGTTGGATTCACCTCTGTAAATTCAAGGCAGCAAACTCGCTCATTTTGTAATAAATCTAAGATTATATCGGCAGCCTCGCGTTCATTTATGCCTCCTTTTACAGGCGTTCCGGTGCCGCGGCTTACGGTAGGGTCTAAGCTATCTACATCAAACGAAATATAAATTTTATCGCAATGTGCAAGGTATTTAATAGCCTCTCTGCATACTTTTGTAACACCTGTTTTGCGGATATCATTGGTAGTAAAATTCTTTACTTTGTGTTGTTTTAGCAAGTAGGCTTCTTGTTCTTCGAAATCGCGCAGGGTCATAAAAAGCAAATCGCGATATTCAATTTTGGGCGAAATGCCGCCAACATTTTTGAGCATCTCCCACAGTTCTATGGTTTCGTAATCAAGGTCGTTTACTTTATTTTCTATGTTGTCTTCTCCTAATGCAATGGCTAGAGGCATGCCGTGCATATTGCCCGAAGGTGTGGTGAAAGGAGAGTGGAGGTCGGCATGTGCATCAATCCAAATTACACCAATGCGCGAATCGGGATACGCCATTTTTATACCGGCAATGGTGCTGCTGGCATTGCTGTGGTCGCCCGAAATTATAATGGGAAAGCGACCATCGCGCAAGGTGTCGCGCACGGCTGCTCCGGTGCGTTCATGCATTTTTAATACGCTGCGAATGCGTTTGGCATAGCGGCTATCGAAGCCTGTAAAGAGCGCTGCATTATCGTCTGGAATTGCAAGGCTGCGATGGTTTTTAAAGAAGGAACTTCTAAAATCGTGAGCTGCAATTTTTATGGCATCTACACCCAAGCTTGCACCTCTGGTTCCTGCGCCTACTTCGCTTTTGTTTTCGAGTATTCTTATGTTTTTTGCCTTTGCCATTACTTGTTTGTTTCGTGAGGCAAACCTTAGCCTAAAAGTGAATTATGGTTTTAAATAGAAAAATAAAACCCAGTTGGCTTGGTTGCTAAAAATATCTGTCCGTTGGCGAAAGTAAAAGGTTTATTGAGAAATGAAAGTTTACAACTGGTCGCGCAATTCTTCCAAAAACTTCTTTACTTCTTTTAGTTCGTCAATTACTTTGAAATTCTTTTTAGTGAGTACAGTGCTGGTTTTTAGGTGTGCTTTTGCGCCTTCAATGGTTAATCCTTTTTCGCGCAGTAAGTGGTGAATGAGTTTTATGGTTTGAATATCTTCTTTAGTAAAAAGGCGGTTTCCTTTCCTGTCTTTACGCGGTTTTAGTAGGCTAAATTCGGTTTCCCAATAGCGAATTTGCGAAGCTGTTACCTGTAGCATTTCTGCTACTTCGCCAATGCTGTAATATAAGCGCTCTATTTCTTTTTCGCGGTAGGCCATGTTACTATTTATGCTGCGTTGTGAAGGTTTGCAATGTTGCTTTCTTTTAGTGATTAAAGTGAATATTGCATCGAAAATAGTTTTTTGGCGGTATATAGTTTCTTTACTTCTTACATTTCTATGACAATTGGAAGTATAAACTTTTTCTTTTCGCGGCATGAAATTTATATGGATAGCCGCAGCATTATTGGTGCAAGTAGCAAATGCTCAAAATACAGAGTCGAAACATTTGAAGAACATCAAGCAGCTTACTTTTGGTGGCGATAATGCCGAAGCGTATTTCAGTCCCGATGGTAAGTTTCTTTCGTGCCAAATTACCAACCCGAAATGGAGGGTGGCATGCGACCAAATTTATGATATTGATATAGCAAAGGCGTCTGGCGATTCAGCTTACCGTCCGCCTTTGGTGAGTACCGGAAAAGGTCGCACTACTTGCTCTTATTACATGCCCGATGGCAAGCATATTTTGTATGCTTCTACACATGTAAGCAGCAATGAATGTCCTCCACCACCTCCTGCCCGTGCCGATAAGAAGTACTTGTGGGCAATATATCCGGAGTTCGATATTTTTGTTGCCGATAAAAGTGGCACTATAACCAAGCAGCTAACCAATCATATTGGCTACGATGCCGAGGCAACTGTTTCTCCCGATGGTAAAAAAATCGTATTTACATCTACCCGCAATGGCGATTTAGATTTGTATGTAATGGATATAGATGGTAGAAATGTAAAGCAGATTACATTTGGATTGGGCTACGATGGCGGTGCGTTTTTTTCGCCAGATAGCAAGCGCTTGGTGTTTAGATCTTCGCGTCCTAAAACGGCAGAGGAAATAAAGGAATACAAAGATTTGTTGGCTCAAAATTTGGTGGCTCCCACTAATATGGAAATCTATACCTGCAATGTTGATGGCAGCAATTTAAAGCAGGTAACTGCGCTTGGAAAAGCAAACTGGGCGCCATTTTTTCACCCTTCGGGAAAGAAGATTATATTTTCTTCAAACCATAAATCGGAGCGTGGGTACGATTTTCAATTGTATATGATAAACGATGATGGAACAGGGTTAGAAACCATTACCACCGAAAGTATCTTTAATGCATTTCCAATGTTTTCGCCCGATGGTAAAAAGTTGGTTTGGAGTAGCAATAGAAACAATGGCGGTACGCGAGATACCAATTTGTTTATTGCCGATTGGGAAGATTAAAATAAAGCATAAAGGAGTATGAAATATAAAGTAATTACATTTTTAGGAAGTTTGTGCGTGGCACTACAATTGAGCGCACAAACGGTAAGTGTTGAAAATCTTAAGCAGCACATTACTTATTTGGCCAGCGATGAGCTTAAGGGAAGAGCGCCCGGTACCGGAGGTGAAAAGAAAGCTGCCAATTACATTGCCAACTTGTTTAAAACTTATGGTTTAGAGCCGAAAGGAACTAAGGGGTATTTTCAGGAGTTTACGTATAGGCAATCTTTGAATCCACACGATACAGTAGCGCATAAAGGCAAGTTGTATAAAGGAAAAAATGTAATAGCGTATTTAGATAATAATGCTCCAAGTACAGTTGTAATTGGAGCACATTACGACCATTTAGGAATAGACGGTAGAAGTTCATCGTTAGAGAAAGAGGCTCAAGGAAAAATACACAATGGAGCCGATGATAATGCTTCGGGAACGGCAGGAGTGTTGGAGCTGGCACGCCATTTTACAACTAATGGCGAAAAGGAACCAGTGAACTTCCTGTTTATTTGTTTTTCTGCGGAAGAAGCAGGCTTAATTGGTTCAAAATATTTTACTGCAAATCCCACCATTAGCCTTGCTCAGGTAAACTTTATGTTCAATATGGATATGGTAGGGCGCTTGGTAGATTCTACTAAGAAGCTAATGGTTTTTGGTACGGGAACATCCGATGTGTTTGAGCCTACATTAAAGCAGTTAAACACCTTTGGGTTTCAATTGGTGTTAGACTCATCTGGCGTTGGCCCATCGGATCAAACTTCTTTTTATTTAAAGAAAATTCCGGTGCTGCACTTCTTTACAGGGCAGCACAGCGATTACCATAAATCTACCGATGATGTAGATAAAATAAATTTTGGAGGCGAAGCACAAGTGTTGAATTACATGATAAAAGTTACATCATTTTTAATGCAACAACCTAAGTTGAAATTTTATGAAACAAGAGCCAAGAGCGATGGTGCTAAAACAAGTTTTAAAGTAACTTTAGGCGTAATGCCCGATTATGGATTTCAAGGAAAGGGATTGCGTATAGATGCCGTTCACAAAGATAAACCTGCTGCTAAAGCCGGTTTAAACGATGGCGATGTGGTAACTAAAATAGGCGACCAATCGGTGGAAAATATCTACGATTACATGAAAGCCTTATCTAAATTCAACAAAGGCGATAAAACTGCAATTGAATATAAACGTGGTACACAAACCAAAACTGCTACTATTGAATTTTAGCAAGTGCTAAGGTTCTTTTACTGTTTCGTGTTGAAAATACTTTAGCAATACCAACAAACTTGTAATGGCCGCTATACTTAGGTAGGCGGCTTCTTTCCATTCGTGTAAAATAAGTTTCCCAAACAACATTAAAATAGCATAAACCAATATAGTGGCGCTAATCCAGCTGATAAGCAGTCGGAAGTTGTTGTAATTATTCTTCCCGCTTTTTGAAAGGATGCCCCAGAAGCCAGTGGGTTGTACTCGCTCATAAAAAGTGCGCAGCGTAAGTTCCTTTTCAGGCTTGGTTGCAAAAGTAGCAACGAGCCAAGCCACAGTAGTAAAACCAACGGTTAAGAAAAAACTTTGTGGAAACTCCATGCCAAGTAGTAAAGCACTGCCATAACCAATAAAGGGCGCAACTGTGGCCACAATTTCACTCCATGCATTTATACGCCACCAATACCAACGAAGAATAAGAACCAAGCCTAAACCTGCACCACATTCAATTACGAAACTCCACGCATTTTCAATTGTTTTTAATTGCGTGGTAACACCAATTCCTAAAATCATTAGCAGTATGGTGGCAATACGCGAGGCTTTTACCAATTGCTGCTCTTCTGCCCAGGGCGATATAAAACGTTTGTACAAATCGTTTATTAAGTAGCCGGCTCCCCAGTTTAATTGAGTTGAAATAGTGCTCATGTATGCGGCAAAAAAAGCAGCTAATAGTAAACCTTTTAAACCGGGAGGAAGAAAGTCGCGCATGGCATAAACAAAGCCTAGTTCTTTCTCGTTTGCGGCAAGTTGCGGATACACAACCAATGCGCTTAATCCCACTAGAATCCAAGGCCAAGGGCGCAACGCATAATGTGCAATTTGAAAGAATAGTGTAGCTCCAATAGCATCTTTTTCGCTGCGGCAGCTCATCATTCTTTGTGCTACATAGCCGCCTCCGCCAGGCTCGGCTCCCGGATACCAGCTACTCCACCATTGCACTCCAATTCTTGCAAAAAAAGCCCCAACGCCAATTGTAAGTACGGCACTCTTATTATCGTGTTCACCCAAGCTGGGAAAAAAGTTTAAACTGCCATCGGGTAGTTGGCGTTTTAAGTTTTCTATACCGCCAACTTGCTCGCTGTTTACTACCATAATTGCCAGCACAATACAACCAAGCATAGCCACCACAAACTGAATGGCATCTGTAATGGCCACGCCCATTAGTCCGCTTACGGCAGAGTATAGCGCCACAAATGCCATTGCAATTGCCACATAACCCAGCGAAGCAGTTTCGGTTATTCCAAAAATGCCTTGCAATATTTTCATCATGGCGAGGTTTACCCAGCCGATAATGATAACGTTCATAAACAATCCTAAATACACTGCTTTAAAACCGCGCAAGAAAGCAGCAGGTTTTCCACCATAGCGCAACTCTATAAGCTCAGGCTCGGTAAGCACACCGCTTCTGCGCCAGAGTTTTGCAAAAAAGAATGTAGTGAGCATGCCGCCCAAAAGCATATTCCACCACAGCCAGTTCCCCGAAATACCATTGTTGCCAACAATGCCTGCTACTAAAAGTGGTGTATCGGCAGCAAAGGTAGTTGCTACCATACTGGTGCCCGCAATCCACCACGATAATTTTCTTCCACCCAAAAAGAAATCGCTTAAACTTTTGCCGGCATCTTTTGAAAATCGCAACCCAATTACAATGGTTACTATAAAGAAAAACGCCACCACTGCCCAGTCTAGAATTGTAAATTGCATACAGTAATTTGTAATTTAAAAATGAAGTTATTCTTGTACGCAGCGAAACACGTTATCCACAAACACTTTCGGCATTGATGAATAAAAAGAAACATTATTGCACTTCACAAATACAAAGTATGAGCAACGCTAATTTATTTTCTTCCGTAAAGCTGAACTTGAAGAAGCCCATCGTTTTTTTTGATATTGAAAGCACCGGAGTAGATGTGGTGAAAGATCGCATTGTAGATTTGTGCTTAATAAAAGTATTGCCGGATGGAACCGAACATACATACAACTATCGCTTTAATCCCGGAATGCCTATTCCGCACGAAGCAAGTATGGTACACGGTATTTACGATGAAGATGTAATAACGGCTCCGTTTTTTCAAGAGAAAGCAACCGAAATTTTTGATTTAATGAACGATGCCGATCTCGCAGGTTTTAATAGTAACAAATTCGATTTGCCACTTATTATGGAAGAATTTATTAGAGCGGGTCTATCGTTTAGTATTGATAATAGAAGTTTGGTAGATGTTCATAAAATTTATGTGCAGTTCGAGAAACGAAACCTTGAAAGTGCCTATAGATTTTATTGCGGTAAAGCATTGGAGAATGCTCATAGTGCAGAGGCCGATACGCGTGCCACTTACGAAGTTTTGCTGGGGCAATTGCAGCGTTATAGCGATTTGCCCAACGATGTAATTCAGTTGCACCAACTTAGCAACGATGAGCGTTTTATAGACAGCGGCAGAAGATTTATTTATGAAAATGGGAAGCCCGTTTTCAATTTTGGAAAATATAAAGGTAAAAGCGTAGAAGAAGTGTTAAGGCAAGACCCGGGCTATTACAGCTGGATGATGAATGGCGATTTTGCATTGCATACCAAACAAATGTTGAAGGAGCTGAAGCAGCAATTGAGATAAGAGGTTTGTTTCTATCAACAATTAAAAAGGGCTATCAATTTTGATAGCCCTTTTTAATTGTATAGTAAGTAGTATTAACTATATTAAAGCATAGCATCTTTAAAAGACACTTGTGGCTTTTGCAACTTTATACCCATAGTTTCTGGATTTAAGATACTGCCGGCAGCTTTAAAGCGTAAAAAGCGCAAGCGCATAAGGTTTTTTAATTCAGGGTCGGTAATTTTAGTAACGTATGAACTTACTTTATACAACTCATCGGTAATAGTTCCTTTTACGTTTTTGTAGTAATCTTCTAATGCTTTTACATCAGCCTTTAAAGGTACTTTGTTGCCGTTTTCATCAGTTTCAACATCAACTTTTGGCTCACCTCTTTTCATTTCATCTAAGTTGAAGCCACAGTTGGCAAGTGGCGTTAAAAACTTCATGTTGGCGGTAACGGCTTTGGCTAAAGATGCTTCTCCGTTGGCTTCTAGCATAGTTTTTGCCTCATCAAATTCAAAGCTCATCAATTTCATGTAAGCATTGTATTTGCTGGCTTTTACATCTTCGCCTGCTTTGTCGAAGAAAGTAGCTGCTAGTGAGAAGTTGCTTTTCTTTACTTGCTCTTCTGCCATTTTAATTACAGTGGCTTTGTCGTCTTTATTGATATAGGCTTCTGCTACCTTTACATACATTTGTTGCGCCTCTTCGGCTTTTCCTTGCGATGCTAATTCATCGGCATATTTTTTCAAGCCGGAAGTGATGTTGCCTGTGTAGTATGCATCAAATGCTTTTTCGTAGTTCTTTTTACTGAAGTAAATATCGCCAGCTGCTTGGTAGCCTGCTTCGTTCTTTACTTGCAGGTAGGTTTCAGCAGCTTTAATGTCTTCGCCTTTAGCTTTGTAGTCAGAAGCTACTTTTTCTATTTTATCTTTTGCTTCGGCTTGCAGGTAGTATTCCAATGCTTTATCGGTATTGCCTTTGTCGTAGTATTTATCGCCTGCTGCGCGGGCACCTTCTTTAAAGGCATCGGCTTTGGTGAAAAAACTCATAGCAGCGCGGAGGGTTTTGGTTTCGGTTTTGGCATCGGCTGCAGTAAAAGCGTCTTCTAATTGTAGGTATGCCAATTTCTTGAAACCAACCTTGCGGGCTTCTTTGCTGGCTGCGCCAAATGAATTGGCGGCATTGGTAAAATCTTTCTTTTCTAAATAAGCATTGCCTAAAAGCTCTGCGATTTCGGGCGATTTTAATCCGCCTTTCATAAGTAATTGGCGGGCTTTTGTAATTAGTTCTCCGCGTTTAGCATTGTCTTTTTCTGCCATTGCTTTGGTTACTATTTCCTTGCCTTTGTCGAGGTCTTTATTTTGTGCGGTTACAGTTAGTGCCAAGCCGCAAAAAGCCGCCATTAAGATGTTCTTTATGCCGTATTTCATACTAAGAGATTTATTTTGGGCGAATAAATAACTAAACTCGGTAATAAGGAAACCTTTTGTTAAAAAATATTTTTACCAAGGTGTTGATGTTTAGTTTGTTTCTATTTTTTCTGCAGCAGAAATTTTGCTGAGTTCTACCAAATCTATTCTGCGGTTGGTGGCTTTTAGAATTTTAATGCCGAAGTTTTCAAGTTGAAATTCTTCGCCCTGCTCGGGGATATTTTCGTACGCCTGCACAATGTAGCCACCTAAGGTTTCGTATTCGCCTTCGGGTAGGTTGAGTGCATATTCTTCATTAAGATAATCTACTTCTAACCGTGCCGAAAATATGAAAGTGTGTTCGTTTACTTGTTTTTCGGTAAAGTTTTCGTTGTCGTGTTCGTCTTCAATTTCGCCAAATATTTCTTCGATTACATCTTCGAGTGTAACTATGCCTGCAGTGCCGCCATATTCATCTACTACCCAGGCGATATTCTTTTTTTGTTTGGTAAAGGCTGTAAGCAAATCGCGGGCGTTCATAGTTGCGGGTACTACCAATGGTTGCCACAAAATGCTTTTTAAATCGGCAGATTGTTTAAGCAGGTCGAAATGGTGCACGTAGCCCAAAATCTTGTCTATTACACCATCAAAAACAAAAATTCTGGAGTGCTTGGATTCAATAATTTTTTTGCGAACACCTTCTATGCCGGCTTCTAATTCCACTGCGGCAATTTCGGTGCGGGGCACCATGCAGTTACGCACTTTTACTTCGCGAAGGTAGAGTGCTTTTTCAAACATTTCGCTGTTGAGTTCATCGGTTTCATCGGCTTCTTTTTCTTCACCGGCAGCACTTTCTTTTACTAAGTATTCTAAGTCCTCTTCGGTGAATTCGGTTTTACCTTCGCTGTGCTGGTTGTCTAAAAATGTACCTATAATTTTTCGCGATAGCCAATGGAACAAATTGGTAAGTGGTTTCAATACCACATATACAGCATATACCGGATAGGCGAAAAATAGTAAGGTGGAGTCGGAATTTACACGGAAAAGAATTTTGGGAATAAGTTCGCCAAACACCAATACTATAAATGTGGTAATGAGTGTTTGTGTTATCATAAGTGCAATTTCGCCTTGCGGCAGTATGCTGAAATTTTCGGGATTAAAAATGTCGGCTGCCACACTGCCAAACGCTACCAATCCAATGTTGAGGCCAATAAGCAGTGTGCTGATAAATTTTGCAGGCTCGCGGTTAAAGCGTGCCATAATGGCGGCTGCGGTATCGCCCTTTTCTTTCAATAACTCAATGCGTAACTTGTTTGCCGAAACAAATGCAATTTCAATGCCCGAAAAAAAGGCAATAAGAAATAGGATAATAAATATTGTAAGCCATTCCACGGAACGAAATTAGTTTTAATATCGAAATTGCTTTTTGCAATTCAATTTTTAGTTTTACCGCGAAAATAAACTCGGGAACTTTTACCGGGGAATTGTTTGCCTATTAAATTTATAGAAATGAAAGTTATCTACTTGTTATTTGCGGTTGTGTTGTTAAGCGTTTCGGCTTGTAATAAATGCTATCGGTGCGATTTGAGTACTAAAGCCGTAACCGATGTAAAAGAAATTTGCCGCAATAACTTTGAAGGCGATAAGGTTACTTTTCAAAAAACAATAGATGCATACGTTGCTGCGGGTTACACCTGCGATGCAAAATAGCCATTAAGAAGACAATGGTCATCTTTTTGCTCAAGTTGCCCTTGGGCAGAAATTTTTTTTGAAAGAGATATAGTGTGGAATCCCCATTGGTAGTTGTTTTCAACATAAGAAAGCAAAACTCTGCGTTCAATTTTCCGAAAAATCTATCTTCGCGCTCCCGTTTGGGAAAATAGAAACAGAGCTTAAACGTCTGCAAACCGGAAATGGAAAATCGTAATACACTCATCGGAACACTTCTAATTGGAGTGCTGTTGATGGCTTTTTTTGTTTATACGGGCAAAAAGAGAAATGAGAATAAGGAAGCTGAAAAATCAAAAACAGCCCAAATTCAAAGTAAAGAGCAATTAAAAACTGCGGCTCAGCCGGTGCAGTCTATTACGACTACCAATACTCCCGCAGGTGAAGTGCTAACCGATTCTGCGGTACTGGCACAAAAAGAAAGTGCCTTTGGCGCTTTTGCTTTATCTGCCACAGGCGAAAGCAAGAAAATTACCATAGAAAACGAAGTGCAAAAAATAACCTTTAATACCAAGGGTGGTTTTATTGAAAGCATTGAACTGAAGAAGTACAAAACTTGGAATGGAAAGCCTTTGGTACTTTTTAATGAAAAAAACACTCAGTTCTCATATCAGTTTGCAACAGGCAATAACCAAATTGTAAATACGGCCGATTTGTATTTTGAACCTACCGGAGAGGCTTTTGCCATTAAAGGAGCCGAAGAGAAAACATTTGCTTTAAGAGCTAAGGCAGGTGCAGGTTATGTGGAGCAGCGTTTTACTTTAAAAGGAAACGATTACTTAATAGATTATCATTTTGCACTCAATAATCTAAAGGATGTTATTGCCGCAAACAACACCTTTATTAGCGGAACATGGAATAGCACACTGCCTTCATTAGAAAAAGATTTGCCAACCGAAAGACGCTACTCTGCTGTGTATTTTCGCCATAAAGGCAGCGATGTAAATCACTTAAAAGACGATGGGAACGAAGAGCAAAATATTAGTACGCCACTAGAGTGGATTTCGTTTAAGCAACAGTTTTTTAATACTACCATTATTAGTGCCAAAGGAGAGTTTAAAAGCGCAGTGCTTAAAACTGCACATGTGAACGAAGAAACCGGATACGTAAAAAAGTACAACGCCAATTTTACCATTCCGTTTAAAAGTGCCGATAATGTACAGTATGCCTTCAGCATTTATGCAGGGCCAAACTATTACGAAACCCTTTCTGCCATTGGATTTGAGTTTCAGGAGATATTAAAGTTAGGTCCCGATTTCTTCCTGTTTGCTTGGATAAAATATATTACCAAATTCATTATTTGGGTATTCGGTATTTTTGATTCAACCGGATTAAACTATGGTATAATTATCCTTATTATGACCATATTTTTAAAGGTGGTGCTGCATCCGCTCACCTATAAGTCGTATAAGAGTGCTGCTTCTATGAAACTACTACAGCCGGAGCTAACAGAATTGCGCGAAAAATATGGCGATGACCAAACACGCTTGGGGCAAGAACAAATGAAGTTGTATCAGCGTGCTGGCGTAAGTCCGTTTGGCGGTTGCCTGCCAATGTTATTGCAAATGCCCATCCTTATGGCAATGTATTATTTCTTCCCGGCCTCTATAGAGTTACGTCAGCAGCCATTTTTGTGGGCTACAGATTTGAGTTCCTACGATGCTATTGTTACGTTTAGCAGCGCATTGCCACTTATCGGCCAGCACATCAGTTTGTTTACCGTACTCATGACCATTACTTCCATATTTCAGGCAGTAATGAATAAGAATGTAAACCAAATGGGGCAGCAGCAGCCGGGTATGCAGTACCTGCCATATATTATGCCGGTAATGCTGATGTTTTTATTTAATAGCTTCCCTGCGGCATTAACGTACTATTACTTGTTGCAAAACGTTATTGGAATGGGGCAGCAATGGGTAATTCAAAAGTTCTTTATTGACGAAGAAAAACTTCATCGCCAAATTGAAGAAAACAAGAAGAATCCTAAGCCTAAATCTGCATTTCAGAAGAAATTAGAGGAAATGCAGAAGCAAGCAGCACAGAATCAAAAAAGAAAATAATTATGGTTAGGTTTTTCACTTTGTTATTGCTCTCGTTTATTGGATTGCAGCAATGCAAAACAGCAACTGTGCAAGCAGGTAATGAGAAGCCGATATTTACCCTGTTTAGGACAGCTTGTTTTGGCACTTGCCCATCTTACACCATAGAAGTGTACGCAAAGAAGGTGGTGTACAATGGATTGGTGCACACCACGCCATTAGGTAAACAGGAAGCCGTAATTGCCGCTGCCGAGCAGAAGGCATTAAAGAAAAAGTATGAAACCTTAGCGCTAGATACTTGTAAGGAATTTTACCCTGTGGGAGTGCCGGTGCCACAAGATATTCCATCGGTTATATTAACAATCAATACAGGTGGAAAGGAAAAGAAAATTGAAATAAAAGGAGGGAACGCCCCCGCTGCAGTTAAAGAGTGGATAGCAGAACTTGAAAAGTTAAAAACACCGTTTTTAAGTAAAAGTAACACTCCGGAGGGGCAATAATTAACAATCTCTTTTTAGCGTTTTACCAAAAATACTATTTTCGTTTCCTTGTAATTTTAAAAACAAACTTCTCTTTACAAAATGAAGAAACTTTTACTGCCGTTGGCGCTTGTGGCCGTAGCATCATCAATGGATGCACAAGACTTGCGAGCCATTAAAAAGGACCTTAGCGTTCTCGAAAAAAATTATTCACGCGATGGAGTTCCATTCAATAACCACTCTCCTCGCTTAGTTGCTCCAACTGCTCCCACCGGAAAAGGTGCTGCAGGACGAGCAGTTAATGCGGTGCAAATTGGTGCTGCCGGAAATTTATACACGGTACTAAACGAGGGTACTAAGCCTTTATATGCCGATGATTCTGTTAGCTCAGTGGTGTTTGTACACCGCGGTTTAAACGCTACCGGTGCAAAAAACAAGGGTCAGTTTGTATTTGATGTTTCAAAAGATAATGGTGCTACATGGACAACGGATAATGGTCCATTAAATCCATCAGGTACTTATGTAGGCGTACCATCTGGTCGTTTCCCTCAAGGAGCTATTTTTAGACCTAACGGAACTTTAGTGGCCGATAGCGCATATTTAGCATACACAGGTACTTGGCTCGACTATAATGGTGGAAGCGGTACTAACGATGAGTGGGATGGCGAATTTCGCGGTGTAGGTCGCTTAGACGCTAATGCTACTACTTTCACTGAGTCTGCAGATTTAGTAAATGGTGGATTTGTAGGCGTTTCTGAAGGATTTAAAATGAGTGCAAATGGTGTGTTTTGGAACTTAGGTTTAAACTTTAGAGTAGAAACAGATGTAAACACTGGCGGAACAATCAACTACCGCGATTCATTATTGATTATGAAAGGTGTTTGGAATCCAACTACACGCAATATTGATTGGACTACTACCAGCATGGCACACCACGCAAGAGTAGTAGATGTGGATGGTTCCGGAGTTTACAACACCTTAATTTCCGATTTTGATATTGCATTTAGCCCGGATGGACAAACAGGTTGGATTGCATTAAAAGGCGATTTCTTAGACGATGGAAAATATACTTACGATCCGGTATTCTATAAAACTACCGATGGTGGAAACACTTGGGGCGCTCCAATTTATGTGGATCTAACTTCTTTGCAACAAATTCAATTCGATTTGAATCCTGATTTGTCTAAAGTAGCTACCACTATCAATACCAGCGATTTAATTGTAGATGGTCTTGGAAACCCACACTATGCTACCTTAGCATTAAGTGCTGCTGTTACAGACCAAGCTGGCGATACCAGTGCTTACAGCTACTACCCAAATGGTGGAATCGGATTGTATGATGTAACTTTTGATGCCAATGCCGGAACAGGTTGCGAATGGAAAGCAATTTTTGTTGAAGAAGTTATTTCAGGTATTCCTGGTGCTACATTCTTGGATGAACCGGGTGGTGCTGCCATTACATTGGAATCTCGTATCAACACGTCTCGTTCAACAGATGGAAACAAAATATTCTTTACTTGGTTAGATACAGATGTGGTACAAGGTGAAAACCCAGACCCAACTGATAATTTCTTAAAAAATATTTCTCCAAACTTGTTTGGTAGAGGCTTAGATGTAGCTTCTCAAAAACTTACTGCTACCAAAAACTTTACCGATGGCGATGCTCGCTTTGGTGGAAACAAAGTTGGTTCGTTAGGTGGGGCTATGTTCCCTGCAGTTTCTCCACAAGTAATTCAAAGCGGTACTACCTACAAAATTCCAACAGTGCTTTCTGAAGTAGATTACAATCAATCTAATTTTAATAGCAAATATGGAACTAACCCTGCTCGCTTCCATTATATCAACGATTTGCAATTTACCGATGCAGAGTTTACAGTAGTGTTAGGCGATAGCCTTCCTCCAATTATTACCTTAAATGGAAACGATACTGTAGTAGTATTGCTTAATTCTACTTACAATGAACAAGGCGCTACCGCTTTCGATTGTGTAGATGGAACGGTTGCTCCGGTAGTATCTGGAAACGTAGATCCTAACACAACCGGCTCTTACGTAGTTACTTATATCGCTACAGATAACTCAGGAAATGCCGATACTGCATACAGAACTGTAGTTGTAGGTAGAGATCCTATTGCCAACTTTATCAAAAAAGCTGAAGTGGTAGTAGGTAACGGAAAGCGTTTAACCTTAGAAGATAAATCAGATTACACTCCAACATCTTGGACTTGGAATTTTGGTGTGGGAGCTTCTCCGGCAACTTCTTATGCTAAAAACCCGGTAGTAACTTATACTTCAAGCGGCCAAAAGTGTATTAAATTAACCGTGAGCAATTCATTTGGTTCAGACGATACTACTATCTGTTTTGAAGTTACCGTTGGTATCAACGAAGTTATCTTTAACCAAGCATTGAATGTTTATCCAAATCCATCTAATGGTCAAGTATATGTAAGCGTTGCCGGATTAGAAAACGAAAAAGCAACCATTACAGTAATGAATACTTTGGGCGGTGTAGTATTGCCTTCCATTACAAAAGTGGTGAATGGAAACGAAACCATTGCTATCAACGGTGCTAACTTGCCTGCCGGTAGCTACTTGGTTAAAATTGAAGCTGCAACTGCAACTGCAGTAAGAGCAATTTCAATTGTAAAGTAAGCGCTTTTTAAATTTACAGAGGAAGCCGGTTCAGTAGAGCCGGCTTTTTTGTTTTATGGAATTTGCACATTCCTTTTTTAGAATGAATATAAACTTGCACTTAGCAGCGAAAATTCGCTAAATGATATTTTTCTTATTCTAAAACCTACTACATTTGCGGCTCAATTTTTCATTGTAACTAAAAATCTTAAATAGTAAAATGGCATTCGACATTGAAATGATTAAGAAGGTATATGCAAATTTTCCTTCGCGCGTAGAAGCAGCTCGCAAACTGCTCAACCGTCCTTTAACACTTACCGAAAAAATTCTTTACGCGCACTTGCACCAATCGCAAGGGCTTGAAGAATTTCAACGCGGAAAGAGCTATGTAGATTTTGCTCCGGATCGCGTTGCCATGCAAGATGCAACGGCACAAATGGCGTTATTGCAATTTATGCAAGCCGGTCGCCCAAAAGTAGCCGTGCCTTCAACCGTGCATTGCGACCACCTTATTACCGCCAAAGATGGTTCTAAAACAGACCTTTCTGCCGCAGTTTCCGGTAATAAAGAAGTGTATGATTTTTTAGCTTCAGTTTCAAATAAATACGGTATTGGTTTTTGGAAACCGGGTGCAGGTATTATTCACCAAATTGTATTAGAAAATTATGCTTTCCCGGGTGGTATGATGATAGGAACCGATAGCCATACCGTAAATGCAGGTGGCTTAGGAATGATTGCCATTGGTGTTGGCGGTGCCGATGCTTGCGATGTAATGGCAGGCTTGGCATGGGAACTAAAAATGCCTAAACTCATTGGCGTAAAACTTACAGGAAAGTTAAGCGGATGGGCATCTGCTAAAGATGTAATTCTTAAAGTTGCAGGCATTCTTACCGTAAAAGGTGGCACAGGATCCGTAGTAGAATACTTTGGCGAAGGCGCTGTGGCTATGAGTTGCACAGGAAAAGGAACTATCTGCAACATGGGTGCCGAAATTGGTGCAACGACTTCTACCTTTGGTTACGATGAAAGCATGAGCCGCTATTTAGTAGCAACAGGACGTGCCGATGTGGCAGCAGCAGCAGATGCCGTAAAAGAACATTTAACTGGCGATGCAGAAGTATATGCACAACCTGAAAAGTATTTTGATGAAGTAATTGAAATTAACCTAAATGAATTAGAGCCGCATATAAACGGACCATTTACACCAGACTTAGCTACACCGGTTTCAAAAATGAAAGAAGTAGCAGCCGCAAACGGTTGGCCAACCGAAGTAAAAGTGGGCTTAATCGGAAGTTGTACCAACTCTTCGTACGAAGATATTTCACGTGCAGTTTCATTGGCTAAGCAAGTAGCAGAAAAAGATTTGAAAGCAAAAGCTGAGTTTAGCATTACACCAGGTTCAGAGCAAATTCGCTATACCATTGAGCGCGATGGTTTTATTGAAACTTTCAATAAAATAGGCGCAGAGGTTTATGCAAATGCTTGCGGCCCTTGTATTGGTATGTGGGCACGTGCCGGAGCCGATAAAAAAGAGAAAAATACCATTGTACACTCTTTTAATAGAAACTTTGCTGCGCGCCAAGATGGCAACCCAAATACCTTTGCATTTGTTGCCTCTCCGGAATTAACTACTGCATTGGCAATTGCGGGTAGCTTAACCTTTAATCCACTTACCGATACTTTGGTAAACGAAAAAGGTGAAACCGTAAAGCTAGATCCACCAACAGGCGATGAATTGCCAACAAAAGGATTTGCAGTAGAAGATGCTGGTTACATAGCTCCGGCAGAAGATGGTAGCAACGTACAAGTAGTGGTAAATCCAAGCAGCGATCGCTTGCAATTGCTAGAGCCGTTTAAAGCATGGGAAGGCAGCGATTTAACCGGATTGAAACTCTTGATTAAAGCCAAAGGAAAATGCACTACAGACCATATTTCTATGGCCGGACCTTGGTTAAAATATCGTGGACACTTAGATAACATTAGCAATAACTTACTCATTGGCGCTATCAATTTCTTTAATGAGAAACCCAACAGCGTTAAAAATCAACTTACTGGTGAATATGCTGAGGTACCTAAAGTGCAGCGTGCATACAAAGCGGCAGGCATTGGATCAATTGTGGTTGGCGATGAAAACTATGGTGAAGGCTCTAGCCGCGAACATGCTGCAATGGAACCACGCTTCTTAGGCGTTCGTGCCGTATTGGTAAAATCATTTGCACGTATCCACGAAACAAACCTTAAAAAACAAGGTATGTTAGCGCTAACCTTTGTAAATAAAGAAGACTACAACAAAATTCAGGAAAATGACGAAGTGGCAATACTTGGTTTAACTGCTTTTGCTCCCGGTAAAAACCTTACCGTGCAATTAAAACACCAAGATGGCACTACCGAAAGTTTTGAAGTAGCACATACTTACAATGCTCAACAAATTGAATGGTTTAAAGCCGGAGCTGCATTAAACATTATTCGTGCCAGCGTAGGAAAGTAATATCGAAACCGATATGGATTACAAAGTAGGAGCTTAGTGAAAATTAAGCTCCTACTTTTTTTGTGCGTTGCCTTACGGCTTCATATAGCAATACGGCAGCGCTTACACTTACATTAAGTGAATCTATTTTGCCGAGCATGGGAATTTTTAAATGCTCGCTGCAAGTATCGGTTATGGCTTGGTTTAGTCCGGTGGCTTCGCTGCCTACTACTATGGCTGTGCCATTGGTAAAATTGCACTCGTAGCAATTTTTAGTAGCATTGAGGTGCGCTGCAAAACTTGTAATATTATTTGCTTTAAAGAAAGCAGCGGTTTTGTCCCAAGAGGCTACAATAACATTGTTGGTAAAAAATGTGCCCAAGCTACTTCTAATTACATTGGGGTTGAAAATATCGGTTTTTTCATCGCAAATAATTACGGCATCGGCTCCTGTAGCATCGGCTGTACGCAGCATGGCACCTAAGTTCCCCGGTTTTTCTACTGCGGCAATTACTAATAGCAATGGGTTGGTTCTTAAAGCAATTTCATGTAACCGGAAATGGTGCGGAATGGCAAGTGCCATAATGCCTTCGCTGCTGCCTCTATAAGCAATTGCTTCATACACTTGCTTCGATATATATTTTATACGTTCTGTTGGTGCAATCGGATAATCGCTGCTGGGCGTAAAAATTTCTTCGCAAATAATAAGCATTTCTATGCCGTAAGCACTTTGCTGCAGCAACGAACATTCGCGAATGCCTTCAATAATAAAGCGCTGCTCTTCTTTTCTGGCAGCCGCTTTTTCGCTTAGGCGTTTTATCCTTTTTACCAAAGGATTTTGCACACTCGTAATAACCTCCTTCATTTGCGGCTAAATTGCAATTTATTTCATGGTAGCCGGAAACATTTCTTTTATTAGTTACAATGCTGATTCTTTTATTGAAAAGAAAGCGGCAGATATTGAAACGTGTACCCAATTGAATGCTTCCGATAGTGTGTATTGGCTGCACATTACTGGTGCCGAGCAAAAGGATATTCTTACGGCTTTGGCTGCCAGGTATCAAATTCACCCTTTGGTGGTAGAAGATATTTTGCATACGCGCCAGCGTCCTAAAGTGGAGTCGTATGGCACATACCTTTACATTACATTGCGATTGTTTAAGGAGCAGCAGCTAAAGCTTTCTTCACAGCAGATTAGTTTTGTATTGAAAGATAATTTGCTGATTTCGGTAGTGGAGCAGGATAATGCGGTTTTTGATGAAGTGAAAAACAGGCTTGCACGCAAGCAGGGTGTAATTAGGCAAAAGGGCGAAGATTTTTTATTGTATTCGTTGTTGGATGCGGTGATAGATAGCTATTTTGAGGTGTTGGAAGATTTTAGTTCCGAAATTGAGGTGCTGGAAGAAAGAATAATTGGACATGCAGTAAAGCAGCATTTAGTTCAGCTACAGCATGTAAAACGCTCACTTATTTTGTTTAAAAAACATACGGTGCCGGTACGTGAATTGCTTAGTAATTTAGATAGGAATGAGGTTGCTTTTTTTGAAGCCGAAAACCGACCGTACTTGCGCGATTTACTCGATCATAGCTTTAGGGTAAACGATTCGGTTGAAACGTATCGCGATATACTCACTAGTTTAATGGATTTGTACCACAGCATGATGAGTAACAAAATGAATGAAGTAATGAAAACGCTTACCGTAATTTCATCGTTTTTTATTCCACTTACATTTATTGTGGGTGTGTATGGAATGAACTTTGATGTAATGCCCGAATTGCGTTGGGAGTATGGTTATTACCTTGTTTGGGGCGTAATGGCAGTGCTTTGTTTGGCGCTTTACATTACGTTCAAAAAAAAGAAATGGTTTTAACTATAAGCAAGTTAAAGCGGCTTGTTCTATTTCGTGGAGCAAGTTTTTCGATTCGCTTTTTTGAAAGGTATTGCCGGTTACTAAATCGTGTAGTTGAATATAGCGCTCCGAAATTTCGTTCACAAAAGTATCGGGCATAAAAGGCATGGTTTGTCCTTCTTTTCCTTGAAAGTTATTTTCTATTAGCCATTGGCGCACAAACTCTTTTGAAAGTTGCTGCTGCGGCTCTCCATTTGCCTGCTTTTGAGCATAGCCTTCGGCATAGAAATAGCGCGAAGAATCCGGTGTGTGGATTTCATCTATTAAATACACTTCGCCATTATATACACCAAATTCATATTTAGTATCCACTAAAATAAGTCCTTGCTGTAATGCCATTTGCGAGCCGCGTTCAAACAACTGCAAGGCGTATTTTTCCATAGTAGTATAAATGCTTTCTGCTACCAGATTGCGTGCCAATATCTCTTCGCGCGAAATATCTTCATCGTGCCCTTCAACCGCTTTGGTAGAAGGTGTAATTATAGGTGTGGTGAGTTTATCGTTTTCTTTTAAGCCTTCGGGCAGTGTAACACCGCAAAGCACCCTGCCTCCTGCAGCATAGGTGCGCGCAGCATGGCCTGCCAAGTAGCCGCGTACTACCATTTCTATACGAACAGGTTCGCATCTTAAACCAATGCTTACATTGGGATGCGGCATTTTTTGTAACCAGTTGGGGCAAATATCTTTTGTGGCGTTTAAAAAGTGTGCTGCAATTAGGTTTAGCACTTGCCCTTTATACGGAATTGGTTTGGGCAGAATATGGTCGAATGCCGAAATTCTATCGGTGGCAATTACTGCCAAAGTATCTTTAAAAAAATATACATCGCGCACTTTTCCGTGATATACATCTAACTGATTAGGAAAGCTAAAATTGGTAGTAGAAATTGTTTGCATGGGGCGAAGATGCAATTCAAGATTGAATTTGTTGCAATGCTTCTTCCACATGGTGTGCAGGAAGCCCACAAGTGCGGTTTTTACAAATGTAGATAAGCGTTTTTTCGCTTGTTGGTTTGTTTTGTAGTGCAGGAATTAAGTTGGTTTTTCCACCCACAAAAAAGCAGTGGGGAAGGTAATGCTGCCCAAATTGTCTTTTTATATCGGTAGCTTGGTTGCCGGTGATGGCAATAATGTAAGGCTCGTTGGTAAGCCAGCGCAGCAGTATTGCCCAATTGGCATAAAAAGAAGCATGGGTAGTAATGGCTTCGATAAAGTGTTGTGTGGTTTGCTTGGCAATGTTGATGTAATCTTGGTTTTCAGTCATTAGCCCTAACTTGTATAAGTTTTTCGCCATAGCGGAGTTAGAGGCGGGAATTACATTGTCGGAAGTTTCGGTTTTTCTAGCTATGAGTGTTTCTCCGGCTTGGTCGGTGTAGTAAAATATTTGTTTGGCATGGTCGTAAAAATGCTCTAAGCAGTAGTGGCAAAGTTGAAGTGAAGCTGCGAGCCATGATGTTTCAAAAGTTGTTTCGTAGAGCGATAGAAAGGCATCTATGCTAAACGCATAATCGTCTAAAAATCCATGAATATTGCTTTTATTGTTTTTGAAGCATCGTAGAAGTGCGCCACTGCCAATATGTTGATGTTGCAGTATAAAGTTCCCGTTTTGTATGGCGGTGTTTAAGTAGCTTTCTATTCCGGTGGCAGCATAAGCATCTAAGTAGCCCTTGAGCATAAGTGCATTCCATGCAGTAAGTGTTTTATCGTCTAATGCAGGTCGGTTACGTTTGTTTCTTTCGGTAAGTAGTATTTGCTTCCACCGATTTATTTGCTTGGTGTGTGGCGTGTTGGTATGCCGTAGTTGTAGATGGTTTTGCCCTTCAAAATTTCCATTTTCAGTAATAGAATAAATTTCTTGAAATGCCTCAAACTCAGCACCGAGTAGTTGCTGCAATTCTTTGTAGTTCCAAACATAAAATTTGCCTTCTTCTCCATCGCTGTCGGCATCTAATGCAGCATAGAAGTTGCTGTATTTTCCTGTTAGTTCCCGCGCTACAAAAGCAAGGGTTTCGTTTACAATGCGTTCATAATTGTTGTTTTTGGTAAGTTGAAATGCTTGTGCATAGAGCGAAACCAATTGTGCATTATCGTAGAGCATTTTTTCAAAGTGTGGAATTTGCCATTGTGCATCTACCGAATAGCGGGCAAAGCCGCCACCAATTTGGTCGTAAATACCGCCTGCGAGCATATTATTTAATGTAGTGGTGATGGCTTGTAGCGTAATGTTGCTTTGTGTGAAATAATGGTGTTGTAGCAGAAATATGTAGTTGATGGGCATTGGAAATTTGGGTGCGCCTACTCGGCCGCCAAATGTAAAATCTTGTGTATTTAAAAGACTTTGTGCGGCTTTGTTGTTGTACTCATTTGTAAAAACGGGAACTTCTTTTGGAAGGAAATTTTCACTTGCCGAAATGCCGTAAGTAAGGTTTTCTGCCTGTTCTTGCATTTTGTTTAAGTTGTGCTTGAACTCATATTCAAAGAACTGTAGTATTTGCATCCAGTTTTGTTTTGGGAAGTATGTGCCGGCATACACAGGTCTGCCATCGGGAAGGCAAATGGCATTGAGTGGCCACCCGCCTCTGCCACTAATAAGTTGCGCAGCTTCCATATAAATTTGATCTATATCGGGGCGCTCTTCTCTATCTACTTTTATACTTACAAAATGTGCATTCATGAGTGCTGCCACTTCTGTGTCTTCAAAACTTTCGTGCTCCATAACATGGCACCAATGGCAGGCGCTGTAGCCTATGCTTACAATTGCAAGTTTATTTTCTGCATGGGCTTTTTGCCAAGTTTTTTCATTCCATGCAAACCAGTTTACCGGATTGTGGGCATGTTGCAAAAGGTAGGGGCTGCTTTCGTGAATAAGTGCGTTGGTATGTTGCATATTGTTTTCTTACAAGAAATGAATAATTCTGCACCGTGTTTCTGAGCGGAATTAAATTGCTGAATTTTAGAAATCACAGTGAAAGTAGTTTTTCGTTTCGTAAAAAAATTACTTGCATAGTGGGTAATAACGGAGTAGGGAAAACCAACCTGCTCGATGCTGTTTATTATCTATGCCTAACTAAGAGTTATCTTTTTGCAGATGATAAGCAGAATGTAAAACACGGTGCCGATTTTTTTCGTTTAGAAAGTAGTGTGGAGGTTGCACAGTTGCCCGTAAAATTGGTTTGTAAATACTTGGGCGGCCGAAAAAAAGAGTTTTTAGTAAATGATAAGCCTTATGTGAAGTTGAGCGAACATATTGGGCAATTTCCTTGTGTGATGATTTGCCCTGCCGATGCTGAAATTATTACAGGAGGCAGCGAAGAAAGGCGCAAGGTTTTAGATGGAACTTTGTCTCAAACAGATGCCGATTATTTGAATGTATTATTGCTGTACAACAAAGTGCTGGCTCAGCGCAATGCTGCACTAAAGCAGTTTGGCGAAACAGGTAAAGTAGATTACAGCCTTTTGGGTATTTACAATGAACAGTTGGTAAGTAGTGGAGAAGAAATTTTTAGAAAGAGAGCGGCAGCAATGGAAGTAATAAGGGCATGTTTTGCAAAAATATATGCGCAAATAAGTGGCACACCGTCCGAAGCTGTATTGAATTATGTAAGCCAGTTGCAGCAAAAAAGCTTTAAGGAATTATTGCAAGCTAATGTGCAGAAAGATATAGTGTTGGAGCGCACCGAAATGGGTATTCATAAAGATGATGTGGAACTGCTGTTGCAAGGGTATCCTGTTAAACGTTTTGGCAGCCAAGGGCAGCAAAAGAGTTTTATGTTGGCATATAAACTCGCCATGTTTTTATATATAAAACAGCAGAAAGGTTTCGCTCCTTTATTGTTGGTAGATGATGTTTTTGATAAGTTAGACAAACTTAGAAGCAAGAATTTACTCGATTTTTTTAATTCGCCAGATACGGCACAGGTGTTGTTGTCGCACACCAAGGCAAATGATTTTGAGGGAATTGAGTTTATAGATATACAGGAAATATAAATACCGTACCTGTTACGGAATAGTGGTATTTAGGTGTTTGTTTTCTACTCAAAAGGACAACATTATATAGCTGTTGAAATTGCATTTGAATTCAGCATATACCTAAATCTAACTTTGTTTCGTTACTTAAAGTGTATATGAAGGCATTGGCGCAGGTATTTTTTTTATTCATTTTGTTGCAAAACGCATTTGCGCAGCAAACATTGGTGTATTCCGATGCGTGGAAATCATATCAAAAAGGATTGGAATTATGGAACGAAAAAAACTTTACGTCTTCGCGCAATGCGTTTGAAGATGCACTGCTTCAGCCCTTTTCAAACGCAAGTAATCCTGATGTTTTGTTGCAAAATCTACACTTCTACATTGCGGCATGTGCAGTAGAAAACAACGATAAAGATGCAGAGCAGTGTTTAAATAATTACATGCTGCGATTTCACGAAACCGATAAGCGAAAACTTATCTACTACTATGCAGGAAAGTTAGCCTTTCAAGAAAAGAAGTATAGCAATGCCATAGAGCATTTGGCAAAAGTGAAAGAGCAAGACTTGTTGCCGGAGCAGCTCGATAACTACAGATTTATGCTGGGTTACAGTTATTTTGCCAAAAAGAAGTTTGAAGAGGCCAAGCCACTTTTTCATTCATTGCTTACTGCCGAAGAAAAGTATTTCTATCCGGCAAACTATTACTACGCCTTCATTTGTTTTTATACAAAAGATTTTGATGCAGCCCTCAATAGTTTTTTAAAAATACAAGATTCTAAGATGTATGCAGGTGTAATACCGTATTACATTGCTCAAATCTACTATGCTCAACAGGCGTATAAAAAAGTGGTGGAGTACATTCCCACTAAAGTGAACGATAGTGGCGTAATGTATAAGCCGGAATTGAACTTTTTATTGGGGCAAGCATATTTTCAACTTTCGGAATATGCAAAAGCATTGCCATTATTAGATGCATATCTTTCTAAGCAAAGCAAGGCCAATAAGCACGAATTGTATCAGTTAGGTTATGCGCAGTACAAAACAGGCGACTATAAACGCGCCATAGAAAATTTTGTACAACTAAATTTATTGAATGATACGCTTGGGCAAAATGCTACCTATGCCTTGGCAGATTGCTATTTAAAAACCAATAAAAAAGCACAAGCACTCACCGCTTTTCAAAGTGCTGCAGCTATGAGTTTCGATAAGGAAATTCAAACAACGGCAACCTTTAATTATGGAAAACTATTGGTTGAAACAGGCGGCTATAGCGAAGCGGTGAATACGCTTAAAAACTTTATTGAAAACAATGCAGGAAGTGCTTACTACGAAGAGGCAAACGAACTATTGGCAACAGCACTGTTTCAAACTAAAAACTATGAGGCCGCTTATGAACTTATAGAAGGGATGAATCTAAGGAGTCCTAAGTTGAATGAAACATACCAAAAGCTTACTTACTTTAGGGCAATACAATTGCTCAACGATGCTAAACCCGCAGAGGCAGAAGCATTATGCAATAAAAGTTTAGGAATTACTGCCGATAAAAATATTACAGCAAGAGCATTATTCGTAAAAGGCGAAGCGCAATATCAACAAAAAAACTATGCAGGTGCAGCATCTAACTTTGCAAAGAGTTTAGAGTTTAATGCTAAGTACGATAATTCGTTTTTCCCGTTTCTTGTTCATTACAACATAGGTTACTCATTTTTTAAAGAAAAGCAATACAAGTATGCTGCTGCTGCATTCGAGCGAGCTATTAGTGAAAATAGCAGTGAGCTTACAGTGCTTCAAAAGGAGAAATTGTTGCCCGATGCTTACTTGCGCTTTGCCGATTGTGCATTTGTAACACAGCAGTATAATAGCGCTTTAGATGCTTATGCTACCATAGAAAACAAGAACTGGCAAAGTGCAGAGTATGCACTTTTTCAAAAAGGAATTTTATATGGATTGATGAATAAAAGTGCCGAAAAAGTTCGCACGCTTGAATCGCTTATGATTCGCTTCCCCTCCAGTAAGTTTAGAGATCAAGCCTACAACGAAATTGGTGAAACGCACTTAGAGAATGCTAATTACGATGCCGCTCAAACTGCTTATGAGCAAATATTAAACCGCTTTCCTTCAAGCGTTTTAGTGCCTAAGGCATATTTGAAAATTGCATTGGTGGCATACAATAAAGGTAAAAAACAAGAAGCATTCGAAGCATACAAGAAAGTGGTAAATCAATTTCCCAAATCTATAGAGGCAAAAGAGGCGTTGGTAGCTATAAAAGAAATTGCGGTAGAAATTGGCAAAACCGATGAGTACGTAGCAATGGCATCGGGTTTTGGAAGTATCACTTCGGGGCAAAAAGATTCGCTAACATGGCAAGCTGCCGAAACTGCCTATAACAATGGTGAATATAGCCGGGCACTTACCTTGCTTTCTAACTACATCAACACATTTCCTACCGGGTATTTTGTGAGCGAAGCACTTTTTGCCCGAGCAGAGTGCTACCTGCGTGATAAAAATTTTCAACAAGCATTTAAAGATTTCAAAGCGCTTGAAGAAAATAAGCCCACTAAGTTTTATGAGCGTGCATTGTTGAAAGCATCGGGTATTGCATATTTTGAATTGAAAGATTATGCAGAAGCTTTTGCTCTGTACGAAAAATTGTTGCAGGCAGCCTCCAATCCGGCTAATACATATTCAGCTCAGTTGGGGTTATTAAAGAGTGCCGATAAATTGAACTACGATGCAAAAATTATCGAATATGCCGATGTGGTTTTGCAAAACAATCAATTGAAAGAAAGCGATGTGGTAGAGATTAGTTATATGAAAGGACGTGCGCTGTACCGCCTAAACGAATACGATAAAGCGCTACCACTGCTAAATAAAGTAGCTGCAGCAGCCGTGAGTGAAAAAGCTGCAGAGTGTAAGTACTATACTTGCAAAATCGCATACGATAAGCAGCAATACAAGGCTTCGTTAGATAGTTGTATTAAATTGAAAAACAAGTTCTCTGCTTATGAGTTTTGGGTGGTTAAAACATTCATACTAATGGCAGATAATTATGTGGCACTCGATAACTCGTTTCAAGCAAAAGCAACTTTAGAAAGTATTGTTTTGAACTATAATGGAGATGCCGCATTAAAAAGTGAGGCACAGCAAAAATTAGATGCTTTGCGCGAAAATGAATTAAACAAGTCTAAACTATATCAAGAGATTCCGGCAGATAGTTTATTGATGGAAAATCCTTCTGACGTAAAATAAATAAGGATGAGTAGTAGAATAGTAAAAACGCTTAGTGTAAAAAGTATAGGCACCGCAATGGTACTGCTGTTTTCGTTTGTATCTATGGCGCAGAGCGGTACCAACGATGAAGTAATTGTAATTAAGCAATACCAATCTACTTTAAACGATGCCGATAAAATAACAGTAAGTCCTGAAATTCCGGAGTTGGAAACCACCAAGCAAACCTACTCTTATCGCTTGCCTCAACGTGATTTTAAAACAGGCTACTTTCAGCCCAATCCCTTAAAGCCTATAGCGTTGAGCAAAGAAAAAATTGAGCGCAGAAACCAGTCGTATATTAAACTTGGTTTTGGTTTACCGTGGATGCCGGTAGCACAATTAGAGTACAATGAGCGCAAGGTGAAAAACTTAAAGTTTGGCTTGCATTACAATCATCTTTCAGCAGCCAGCTTTACCAATAAATTGCAGCGTTTTAGCAACGATAAAGTAGGCTTTTATTTGAGTGGCACTCCGGGCAAAGTAGAAGTGGGTACGGCATTTAGTTTTCATAATATCCGAAATCATTTTTATGCCTTTGCAGATTCTTCTACAACGCGAAAAAATGTATTGCAGCAGCTAAGGAGTTTCGATGGAAATGTATTCATCAAGAATGCGGTAGAGAACAATGCAAAGTTGAATTTTAGGCAGGATATACGTTTCAATTATTTCATGGAAACCAAAGGTAAAAGCAATGAATGGCTAGTAGGCGGAACCACTAATTTGGAACGCGCCTTTGCAAAATTGCACCATGCCGAAGCCGATTTTGACTTTGATATTTCTAACTATCGCGATACTGCTGCGCTGCAACGAAACATTTTTCAGTTCAAACTCGGTTATTTTTTCGACAACGATGACTGGTTCTTAAAGGCAAAAGCCGGATTGGCAATAGATGGCAAAAAGGTGTATCCGCTGGTGCAGATAGCTGCCGAGAAAAGATTGTATCAACACGCAATTATTGCTTTTGTAAATTGGGATTGGGTTTTCCATAAAAACTCTTTTGCCCAATTTGCCATGCTCAATAATTTTGTAAGCAGCTCGTTGAACTTAACCAATACACGTAGGAGCGATTTGCAGGCAGGATTAAAAGGAACCACCAATGGTTTTTCTTACAATGCAAGGTTTCATTACAAGTATGTGTGGAATATGCCTTTGTTGGTAAACGATACCAATGATATGAAACGCTTTAAGGTAATACACGATAATGCCAGCATTTTTACAATCCATGCCGAAGCCGGCTATAATTGGTTGAATAATCTACAGTTGCTGTTTAATATTGATTACCATATTTTTAAAATGAAAACAGAGCAGAAAGCATGGCATGAACCTGCTTTAGATATGAGTTTGCGCGCAAGCTATAACTTAAAGGAAAAGTTTGTTTTAGGACTTCAGTTGTTTGTGTTGGCACAGTCTAATGCTAAACTTGCCGATGGCTCGGCTGCTGCAATTAAGGCAACGGGCGATATAAACCTGAGTGCTGAATATATCTTTAAGAAGTACCTTTCGTTTTTCTTAGACCTCAACAATATTGCACATCAAAAATACCAGCGTTGGTATGGCTACCAAAGTTTAGGGATAAATGGTGTGGTAGGCGTTAAGTTTTCATTTTAGAAAGTTAGCAGCAGTTCTTAATCTATTTTACATTCGCCAGCGATGGCAACTATAATTTTATATGCAATTATTGCATTTATACTGCTGGAGTTTATTGTAACTAAGGCAATTGATTTATTGAATTTAAAAACATGGGATAAACCAATTCCTGTTGAGTTGGCAGATTTATATAATGCCGAAAAGTTCGCTAAAGCAAGGCAATATGCAAAGGCAAATGCCAAGCTCAAAACAGTTTCGGGCTTTGTTTCACTCATTGTAATTGTGGCATTTTTGTGGGTAAAAGGCTTTGCGTGGATAGATAGTATAAGTGCTAACATTTCTGCCAATATTGTAGTGCAAGCATTGGTGTTTTTCGGCATTATTGGTGGTGCAAATTTTTTGATTCAGTTGCCGTTTTCGCTGTATAGCACCTTTGTAATTGAGCAGCAGTTTGGATTCAACAAAACTACTTGGGCAACTTTCTTTGCCGATACTTTTAAAACAATTTTGTTAAGCATAATTATTGGCGGTGGCATTATTGCTCTGCTTACGTATTTGCACCAGTGGTTGGGCAATGGATTTTGGATTGCAGGCTGGATAATTGTAAGTGTTTTCATGGTGTTGTTGGCGGCTTTTTATACTTCGGTATTGCTGCCTGTGTTTAATAAACTTTCGCCTTTAGGCGCAGGCGATTTACGTAGCGCCATAGAGCGCTATGCTGCAAAGGTGAACTTTCCGCTCACCAATATCTTTGTAATAGACGGCAGTAAGCGAAGTTCTAAAGCCAATGCTTTCTTTAGCGGCTTGGGAAATCAAAAAAATATTGTGCTGTACGATACGCTTATCAACGATTTGTCGCAGGAAGAAATAACAGCAGTTTTGGCACACGAAGTGGGGCACTACAAAAAGAAACACGTGCAAAAAAGTATGGTGTTGAGTGTGGCGCAAATAGGTGTAATGTTTTTTGTTTTTGGTTGGCTTTCTACTAGTCCGCTAATGGCTGAAGTGTTGGGTGCTGCAAAAAACAATTTTCATTTATCGCTCATTACGTTTTCGCTATTGTTTAGTCCGGTGAGCTTGCTTACGGGAATTTTAATGCACATTTATTCGCGTAAAAATGAGTACGAGGCCGATGCGTATGCCAAGGAAACTTTTGCAGCAGAGCCACTCATTTCGGCACTCAAAAAGTTGACGGTAAATAATTTGGGAAACCCTCAGCCGCACCCTGCATTTATTTTTCTGCATTATTCTCATCCAACCTTGTTGCAGCGAATGAAAGCCATGCAGTAATAATCTTTTAATTATGGAAGTATGAAGAAAATAGGAGCCGCAGTTTCGGCAATTATTACATTGGTGTTGATAGTGAGTTTTAATAGTAAACTCGGTCCGCTGCCCGCGCTGGGTAAGCTGCTAAATCCCAATTATGGTATATGGCAAAATGTAGAAACAAGTGAAAATTTCAAGGATGCCAGTATTCAATTAAAGGGCTTGAAAGGAAAGGTAAGTGTGTTGTACGATGAGCGGTTGGTGCCGCATATTCGGGCAGAGAATGACGAAGATTTGTATTTTATGCAAGGCTTTGTTACCGCTAAGCACCGACTTTGGCAAATGGAAATTGCAACCCATGCAGCAGCAGGTCGCGTGAGCGAAATTATTGGAGAAAAGGGATTGGAAAGCGACCGCACTATGCGTAGAATAGGCATGGTATTTGGCGCAGAAAATTCTGAAGATTTTATTGCTAAAGATGAGGAAAGTAAACGCCTGATAACCGCTTATTGCAACGGTGTTAATGCTTACATTCAATCGCTATCTAAAAAAGAATTGCCCATAGAATATAAGCTGTTGGGTTATGAACCTGAAGCATGGAAGCCAAAGAAAGTGGCACTCTTGCTAAAGAACATGGCAAATATGCTTAGTGTGTATGAATACGATATTCAGAATACTGCATTTGTAGAAAAATTTGGAAAAGATGAGTTTCAAAAACTATATCCCGATTTTATAGAAAATGAAGATCCAATAATTTCAGACGAAGCAATTGAGCAAAGCATTGGTGGCAGCATAAAGCAAGCATCAGCACCAAGCGCTAAAACCCGGCCGTTGGAGAGTGATGTGTTACCGCCTTCAAACAGAAAATTGCATTCCGGTAAAGCATCTTTTGCAGAACCTTCATTTTCATATCCGGCAACCACTATACAAGATGAAAATGCAATGGCGTCTAATAACTGGGCTGTGCATGGTAGTAAAACAGCCACCGGTAAACCAATTTTGTGCAACGACCCACACTTGAAATTGTCATTGCCATCCATTTGGTACGAAATGCACTTATCGTCCCCAACCACTAATGTGTATGGAGCTACCTTGCCCGGAGCACCTGCGGTAATTATTGGTTGCAACGATAGCATAGCATGGGGCGTAACCAACGGTGGCCGCGATGTGCGCGATTGGTATAAAATAGAGTTCAACAACAATAGTAGAACTGCTTACAAATTAGATGGCGCATGGCAACCAACTACATTTAAAATCGAAACCTTTAAAGTAAATGGGCAGCCCGATTTTATAGATACTATCGTTTTTACAAAGTTTGGCCCCGTAGTGTACGATAGGAATTTTGGCGATGCACCAATAAAGCAAAACCTTGCCATGAAATGGACGGCACACCTGGCTTCCAACGAGTTTAAAACTTTTTACTTAATGAATCGCGGTAAGAATTACGATGATTACCGTGCAGCATTACAATATTTTACCTGCCCATCTCAGAATTTTGTATTTGCTTCTGCCGCTGGCGATATTGCTATCACACAGCAGGGGAAGTTTCCTGTGCGAGATCGTGCTTCTGAACAAGGGAAATATATTTCTACTGCGGAATCAAAAAACGATTGGACCTCATTTATTCCAAACGAAAAAAATCCAACTGAAAAGAATCCTGCACGCGGTTTTGTAAGCAGTGCTAACCAGCATCCAACTACTGCAGCTTATGAGTATTACTATCCGGGTGTTGGTGTGTACGAAAATTATAGAAACCGAGTAATAAATAATTTGCTCCGCAGCATGAGCCATGTTACTGCAGATGATATGAAGAAAATGCAGAACAATAATTACTTCTTATTGCCTGCCGAAGCTCAGCCGGTACTCATTGGTTTGCTAGATACTACGCAGTTAAATAGTGAAGAGAAGAAAGTGTTGGCGGTATTGCAGCAATGGAATTTTTATGCTGAACCCAATGCGCTTGCACCTGTGTATTTTGAAATTTGGTGGAATGAATTGCGCAGGATGTTATTCGATGAAATGCTCGATCCTAAAACGGCACTCAAGCAGCCTACTTTCTATACCATTGTAGATATGCTCAAAAAAGATAGCACCTCCATTTTTTACGATATTGCAGCTACTCCTGAAAAAGAAACAAGAACCGATATTGTGTTGCAATCGTTTAAAGTAATTGCGGAAAGTTTGCGTAAGAATGAATTTGTAGAAGTGCATGAACCTTACGGTACCGATGTGCCGCATAAATTGGCTTCCACCCAAAATTTAGATTGGGGAAAATACAAAGCCACTAAAATAGAACACTTGGCCAAGCTAGATGCATTTAGTAGTTTGAATGTGTACAATGGTGGAAACCTTGGAGTAATAAATGCTACCAATTCTACCAATGGGCCAAGCTGGCGCATGGTGATAGACTTTGGTGAAAAGAAAGCTTATACCGTTTATCCGGGCGGGCAGAGCGGAAATCCTGCCAGTAAGTTTTATGATAATATGGTGAATACTTGGGCAAAGGGCGAACATTATTTGGCAGCATTTTTTAATGAAGAGCCTCGCAAGTTGTTTCAAGAAACATATTACCCGTAGTATATTGGCAACCGTACAGCGCATAGCAATTGTGGGTACAGAAAGTACCGGAAAATCAACCTTGGCAAGAGAACTTTCCCAAAGATTTGCCACAGTGTTTGTGCCGGAAATGGCGCGTATCTATTTAGAAGAAATTGGTAGTAAATGGACGTACAACGATGTGCTGCATATAGCGCGTTTGCAACTTCAAAAGGAGGATGAGTTGCTGCCCTTTGCCAATAAATGGTTGTTTTGCGATACCGAAATGATTTGCATTAAGGTGTGGCTCGATTTTTACAAACTGCCAATTCCCGTTTGGCTAACACAGCAAATAGAGCAAAGAAGCTATACACACTTTTTACTAATGGATATAGATTTGCCTTGGGAGCCGGATACGCTTCGCGAAAACGAATTGAATCGAGTGCAACTCTTTAATGCTTTTAAAGTTGTGTTGAAACAATTCAATAAGCCCTATACAATTATTAGCGGTAGCGAAACTCAAAGAGCAGATAGTGCCGCAGCCGTATTGAATTCACTTTCTTGTTAAACAGGCATTTAACCTCCGTTAAAATCTATTTGGTTTTTTTGGCTATTGCATAAGCCAAAAGTTGCTTCTTTCGCGCCCCGTTTTAAGGAAAAAGAAATGGTTTTAATCTTTCTTAAGAACCTGTTCCTTAAACTTTACCATCGGTAAAATATTAAAGAGAGAAACAAAAAAATAATGAATTCGTATTACCAAGTACCTATGAAAACTATGAAACTTTTTGCCCCGGCAATTGCGGCTATTGCCATGTTTGCCCTATCTGCGTGTTACAAGACTAACAGCACCCCATTCAATGTATATTTCTTATCGTCTCAGAAAGATTTTCCTACCGAAATTCACGTGGTTTACAACAATAACTTTATTGGCGATGTAAAGAAAATAGACACCGAAAACTTGATGGAAATATCAAGAATGAAATCGGGATTGAATACCACCGAGCAGCAAATTGCATTAAAAGTAGTGGATAATAGAAATATTACGCTTGCCGAAATGCGATTTGCATTGATGGCAGATGGTACTTACAAAAAGGTAAGCAGTTCCGGTAGTTTATTCTACGAGTTAAAAACTATTGAAAGCCATAAGTTTGCCATCTTCTTCAAAAAAACAGACTAAGAGTTAGGCTTTAACATCTCTTTTACAATAAGTCATGTTTTTGTTCGTGTAATTTTGTCAGATAAATCATTTGGGCATTATTATTGCTCAGTAAGAACAAAAACAGGAAAATTATGATGTTCATTTTAATTGCAGTATTTGCTGTAAGTGCTTTAGTAAGTTGGCGTTTAAAAAGTAAGTTTAGCGAGTATTCGCAAGTTGCCTTTCGTGGAAACCTTTCCGGAGCAGAAATAGCTTCTAAAATGCTACGCGACAATGGTATTTCAGATGTAAAAATTACTTGTGTTGAAGGGCATTTAACAGACCATTACAATCCAACCGATAAAACGGTAAATCTTTCTCCCGATGTTTATCATGGAAGGAGTGTTGCTGCTGCTGCGGTAGCAGCACACGAGTGCGGGCACGCTGTGCAACATGCTCGTGCTTATGCTTGGTTGGGAATGCGATCTTCGTTGGTTCCTGCTGTAAGTTTTGCTTCTAAATACGTGCAATGGATTTTATTGGCAGGTGTGCTTGTGCTAAATGTATTTCCGTGGCTTTTGGTGGCAGGTATTGCATTGTTTGCACTCACTACCATTTTTTCGTTTGTTACCTTGCCGGTAGAGTTTGATGCATCTAAAAGGGCATTAAATTGGTTAGAAAGTTCCGGCTTAACCACCTCGCAAGAGCACGATTTGGCTTACGATGCCTTAAAATGGGCCGCCATGACTTATGTGGTTGCAGCCATTGGTTCACTTGCCACTTTGTTGTATTATGTTGCTATGTTTTCGCGAAGAAGATAATTAGCCTATACTATTTGATATTCTTAAAGCCGATATAGTATCGGCTTTTTTTGTGTTTTTTATTGGCTATCAGCTTTTTGTACTTAAATTTTCAATTGTATCTTATTTATATTCTAAAAGAAACATGAAATAGATATTGCCAAATAATTAACTTTGCGGCAAATTACATAATATTATTTTTAGTTGTAAATCAAGTAGCTAATGAAAAAACTTTGTTTAGCAATGTTGCTTTTTATTGGAGCACAATTTGCTGTGAGTGCAGCAGGTAATATGTTAAATACCGGAACATACGCTTTTGGAAGTATGCAGGTTGTTTATCACACATTTAAACTTCCGGAATCTAAAGGCGATGCAGATTTAAAAGCACTGTACAAAGTACTTTATACCGATATCAATATCTTTCATGTGGAATTGGATAATAAAACGAAAGTGGCAACAGTTATTACGCGCCCACAAATTACAGGCGAAAGTATTGTCGCTTTATTGAAAAGTAATGGATTTAGGCCTATTTCATTGGTGTCTGAACAAAAATCGGTTGAGGCATACGATATAGAGCAAAAAGCCTTAGAAAGAAACAGAATTGCAAAATCACAGAAATAATAATTAGGAAGTTAAAAACTCTTTAGGGATGAAAAAACTATATTCCATTGTTGTTGGTTTATTGCTGGCGGTGAGCGGCTATAGCCAAATAGGATGCCCCAATTTCGGCTCATTCAATACCATTATTTTTAATGGCTGTACTCCGTTGCCTTACAATTATTCAACAGTAAACGGTGTGGTAACCTCAACTGCGTTGGTAACCACGTTGTCTAATACCGCCAGTTGTGGCGCTTCTATAGAGAATAACCAGTTCTTTGCTTTTCAAGCAACGGCTACCAGTATGTCTTTTACCATAAATCCCGGAACTGTTTCGGGTGGATTGCAGGCTTGGATATTTAGTACCAACGATTGTATTACACCCACTGTGTTGGCTTGTAATAGCAATGGATTTACTACTCCAACTACCTTGTCTTCTAGCAGTTTTGTGGTAGGGCAGATTTATTATATTATGATTGACGGTTTTGCAGGTGCAACCGGAAACTATTCGTTCTCCAATATCACACCGGCTCCGGGTAGCGGAGGTCAAAACGGTAGTACTTTTCCTCTTACTTATACAATTGATTCCGCTTCTTGCGGTCTGCAGGATGGTTCGGTAACCATTATGGCAACTGGTGCCACCCCGCCATATTCATATTCCTTAAATGGCAGTCCCTTTCAAACAAGCAATGTTTTTGCAAATTTGGCAGGTGGAGATTATGCAGTAGAGGTGAAAGATAACAATATCTGTGTTTCGAAAGATACTATTACCGTTCCTTCACGCGAAACTCGCTTGCCGGGGGATATGATTTACTGTGCAAGTGCGGGACCGCTTACTATTACGGCTGTTGGCGGTACCCAGTTTACATGGACACCGCAAGCTGGAATTTTATCTACTTCGCCTAATGGTGCTACCATTACTGTTGCACCTACACAAACTACTGATTATATAGTTGCCAGCAACGTTCCTCCTCAGTTATGTAAATACTCAGATACAATACGCGTAACGGTTGTAGGTGGTTTTACCACAGCAGTGAGTGCTACCAAAACTACAATTTGCTTAAACGAAAGTTCTACTCTTAGCGTGGCAACTACACCTTCTTCTGAAGGTCCGTTTACCTATTCTTGGACTCCGGTAACCAATGTTACCAGCCCTAGCGATTCTGTTACTATTGTTAGGCCAACTACTGCTACTCAATATAATGTATTGGTAGTGTCTAAAGATGGTTGCGCAATGAAAGACAGTATTACCATAGATGTGCAAGGCTTTGGCCCTAAAGTTAAAGTTACACCAAGTGCCAATTATGTATGCCCGGGTACCACCATTCAGTTAACTTCAGAAATTGTACCAATCCAAACCGGTCCAAGCCAAGATCCGGGAAATGCTTGCCCTAATTGTAATTTTCCATTTCCATTCCCGCAGGTTGGTACTGGAACACTATCTAGTTCTTCGAGTCCAACTCCTTTTCGTTCCTTTTGGCACGATGGGCGTGTGCAATACATCTATTTAGCCAGTGAAATGCAAAACGCAGGCATGAATGCGGGTGTAATTACTGATATTCAATTTTATGTTACTACTAAGGGAAGTGGTACTACTCCATTTACTAACTTAACTGTAAAAATGGGTGGTACTGCCTTAACGCAACTTCCTGCTAGTACTTGGGTTACGCAAAATATGTATGTTGTTCACACCAGCAACTATACTACCACTGCCAACTCATGGAATAATATCCCACTTAGCATTCCTTTTAATTGGGATGGGCAATCGAATATCATTATTGAAGTTTGTTACGATAACACTACGTGGACTGGTTGGGACTATGTGCAATATAGCACTGCCTTTACAGGTGCTACCCATTATGCCGATCAAGACAATGCTATTGGTTGTTCTTTAGCTTGGGAGGCTTCTACAAGTCTTCGTCCTAATTTGAAGTTTGTATATGGAGAATTGCCTTTAGGGAACTTGTCTATGCAGTGGACTCCGGCTCAAGGATTAAGCAGCGATACGGCTCAGCACCCTTTTGCTACAATCAATAACAATATTTCATACAAATTAAATGTAACAGATGGTACTTGCTCTGGCGACACCACTATACAGATAATGGTAGATACAGCTGTTGCCATTAAAGCGGTAGGTGATTTTATTGTTTGCAACAATAGTCCGGCTTTGTTAACTGCACAAGTTTTAAATCAAGCACAGCCTGTGTGTGTGGCTAACTATACGGTTGCGCCAACTGCTCATAATTATTTAACTTCTAGTGCAAAAAACAATGTGCCGTTTTCATCAGCATCAACAGGGCATAATAGAAATGCTGTAATTAACCTGCCATTTACATTCAAATTCTTTTGTGCAGATTTTGACTCCTTTGTTGTAAACGAAAATGGATTTGTTACATTCTCTCCTTTCTCAGGTTCGGGAGCTACTGCGGTGGCCATGCCGGCAACCGGAACACCCAATAATACCATTGCAGGTTTGTGGTACGATTTAAATGCAAACGCCAATGGTGGTGGAAGCGGAACTGTATCTACGTTTGTAACCGGAACCTATCCTTACAGAACATTTGTAATTGAATGGGATAATGTATTGGCACAAGGAACCGGCAATACTGTAAGTTTTCAAATACAATTGTTTGAAACCATCAATTTGGCAGAGGTTCATGTTAAAACATTCAACTTTGCCGGAAACAAAGTGATTGGTGTTGAAAACAGCACGGGAACTGTAGGTACTACACCAACCGGAAGAAATGCCGCCAACTTCTCTTTAACAACAGATGAAGGTTGGAAGTTTATTCCCAATATACAAGGTGCGGGTTTTGTTACATTCCAATGGAGTCCTACTAGTACGCTCAGTTCGGAATTTGGCGATACAGTATATGCCACACCAACTGGAAAAACAACCTATGCTGTTGCAGCTCTTTTCTCTAATGGTTGTGTAACACACGATACGGTGGTAGTAGATACTAAGGTGTTCCCATACTCGCTTTCTGTTGTTGGAGATACATTATGCCCGGGAGAAAGCAGTACTTTAACCTTTAATGGAGCAGCTTCTAATATAGCATGGCAACCCGCTAATGTATTATCGGCTCCTAATGCTACCGTAACAACAGCAACCCCTACGGCACCAACCACCTTCGTTGTTGTAGCATCGGACACTGCCGGTTGTAGAGTGGTAGATTCTGTACATGTATTTGTGAAAAGTAACGGAGCAGTATCTTTAGGAAATGATACTGCTATTTGCTATAGCGATTCACTTCATTTAGTGCCAAGCGGAGGTGGATACACTTCATATCAATGGAGCCCGGGTGGGCAAACAAGCCCAACTATTTATGTAAAGACTACAGGTAGTTATTATGTGGTACTTTCAGATGGTAAGTGTATGTTTAACTCAGATACAATTAGTGTGCAAGTTGTAGAAGCGCTTCAATTGAAAGCCTATAACGACACTACTTTGTGCGGAGGGCAAACGGCAAACCTTACTACTGAAGCAGGCTATACAGGATACTTGTGGAATACCGGAGCTCAAACCAATAATATCAATGTAAATACAGCAGGTAATTATTCTTATTCTGCCTTAGATACATTTGGATGTCGCCAGTATTCAAATGTTGTTGAGGTGAAAGTTACCAATCCTCCGGTAGTTACACTTATTGCATCTCCACAGCGCATCTGTTCCGGAGAAGAGTCTTTGTTAGATGCCGGAAGTTTACAAGGAATTACTTATACATGGACTAAGCCGAACGATAATAATACATACACCGGAAATACCACTACAGCTCCAGTTGCAGGAACTTATACTGTAACAGCAAGTGATAATGGATGTGCAACTACCGCCTCCATAAACATTTTAACTGCCAGCAATCCTGCTGCCACATTAGGTGCCGATGTAAATACTTGCTCTTGTGATACCTCTATTGTATTAAATAGCGGTAGCACAGATGCGTTGGATTCATTCCTTTGGAGCAATGGTGAAAAAACAGGTGCAATAACAGTTTCTACTTCAGGAGATTATGTAGTAGTTGTAACTTCACAGTATGGATGTACGAGCACAGATACAGTGCGCGTAGATATTCGTTGTTTAAAAGGCGTAGCCAGTGCCAATAAATATGATTTGATAAAAGGCCAGAACACTACCGTGTTGGCAGATAGTATCTCTTATACTGGTGACTTTAGCTATACATGGACTCCTGCTGCCTTCTTGTTAGACTCAACAGCTAGCAGTACTACAGCACAGCCGGATTCTACTATTACATATTTGTTGAGAATCTACGATACTAAAAATGGTTGTGAAGCATTTGATACGGTAAGGCTTTCAGTAGTGCTTCCCGGAACGTATGCTTTCCCTAGTGTTTTCTCGCCAAATGGTGATGGGAAGAACGATTTCTTCGCACCTTACTTGCCTGCCGGTTCAACTGCTGCATTCTCTTACCTGAGAGTGTACAACAACTGGTCGCAGTTAGTATATGAGTGTGAGAATTGCGATTTCACACAGCCTAATACAGGATGGGATGGCACTTTTAAAGGTAGCCAGCAACCTAATGGTACTTATTATTTTGTTTCGGAGGTTAAAGTGCCTAATGCTAGCGACCCAACTAAGTTCGACAAGAAAGTTGTTCAAAATCCTTTAACCTTAATTAAATAATTTGTTAGGAATAAAAAATTATGCCTAATATAGCGCCCCGTAAGAAAAATTAAATAAAAACTAAACCGTAATGACGCGTAGATTACTATCCGCATTGGCGTTTTCAGCAGCCGTACTTACAAGCTTTTCGCAGGACATTCACTTTTCGCAGTTTTATGCTGCGCCATTAACGTTGAATCCTGCCTCTACTGGAGATTTTGATGGTTTATTCCGAATTACAGGAATATACCGCAACCAGTGGTTGGGAGTGGCTAATGTTCGCCCTTTCTTTTCAACACCTTCTGTAGGCGTAGATTTTGCACTTTTAGATGATAAGTTTGAAGGTACCAAGATTGAAGGCAGTAAATTGGGTGTTGGGTTGCATTTTACAAATGACCAACAAAATGAAAAAACTTTCAGCACCAACCAAATAATGGCTAGCATAGCTTGGCAGCAAGCTTTGGCTAAAAATAGAGTAACAATTGGTATTGGTTTGCAAGGAGGAGTGTATTTAAAGAACTTAAACTCAGGAAACTTTCAGTTCGGATCGGGATTTTTGCCTGATTTGTCATACGATAAAAGTCTTGAAGGTGAAGGTATTAGCTCTACAAACCTTACAAAGTTCAACTTGAATGCAGGATTGAATATCAGTCTGCGTTTAATTAAGAATATGAGCTATTCAATGGGCTTTTCAGCTATGAATTTAACTCGCCCATCTGAGCAGTATTTGAATTCAAGCAAGAATGCTAAATTGCCAATGCGCTTTCAAGTACATGGCGGTTTCCAATTCGATATTAAACGCGTAGTGTTGTTGCCGGGCTATTTGTTCCAAACTCAGGCTAAGGCTCATGAAGGAACATTTGGTTTAACCGCAGGCATACACTTCATAAACAAGCCTGAAGATAAAGCAACTTTATTCTTAGGATTGTGGAGTCGTTTAAATACAGGAGTTAGCAGTACGCTTACTTCTGCTATTATTCCTAAAGCAGGAATTGAGTTCAAAAGAGTACGCTTAGGGTTTGCCTATGATATTGGCTTGGGGCCACTTAAGAAAGATGTTGCTGCCGCCACAAGTGGTCGTGCACCAAATGCTTTCGAGTTGTCGTTGTCTTATATCTTTAAGCAATCTACTCCGAAAGAGTACAACTGGTTATTCAACCCTCGTTTCTAATTTTTGTAAATATTTTCTGTAACAATTTCAGATAAACTAAACCTGACATGAGATTTTTAATTCTCGCATTATTTCCGATGTTGATTTTCGCTCAGAGCGAAACACCTTCTGCACCGAAAGTTGAGAAGTATCCAAAAGCAGGCACTGCTAAAAAGTATCGCATTGCCAAGGCTAAAATTAAGGATGGAAGCTACTACAACGCTGCCGAATATTTAGAGGATGTTGTAAAGGCAAAACCGAATAAATTAAAACGTGTACACCAATTAGCAGATTTGAATCGCTACTTACGCGATTACAAAAAAGCAGAACAGTACTACAAACAAGTATTAGATAAAGACCCGGAAATGTATCCGGAGGATAACTACTACTACGCTTTAATGTTGAAAGCAAATGGTAAATATGAAGAGGCTAAAAAGAAGTTTCAAGAGTTCTTGAAAATGAAAGATTCTAAGGATTTTCCTCAATTGAAAAGTTTAGCAAAGTCTGATATTTCTGGTTGCGATACCGCTATTTCATTATTGGCATCACCAACCAAAATTAAAGTTACACACGAACAAGGAGTTGTAAATAATCCATTACAGGATTTTTCTCCAAAACCATTAAAAGGAGGTAGAGTAGTATATTCTGCATTAAAATCTGATACAGCAGTTAATATCGATGTAGCTACACATAACTACTATACTAGTATTTTTGTTGCAGAAAAGCAAGGTGGTGCGTGGGCAAACGAAACTGAATTGCCTTCTCCACCAAATGATCCTAAAACACACGTTGGAAATGCGGTGTTTTCTGCCGATGAGAATACAATAGTTTTTACCAAGTGCGATCAAACTCCACTGAAAGTAATGCAATGTAAGCTTTACAAATCTGTGAAGGAAGGAAATGATTGGAGCAATGCAGAAGAGTTGAAGGCATTGAACAAAGAAGAGTTTAGCACTACACAACCGGCTTGGGGTAAAGATAAAGACGGAAATTCCATTCTATATTTTGCTAGCAACCGCGGAAAAGGTGGCGATTTCGATTTGTACTATGCAAAACTAAATAGCGATGGTACTTTTGAAACTCCTCAACGTTTAGGAAATGAAATAAATACTGCAGGAGATGACTTAACTCCTTATTACAATGCCAAAACAAATACATTGTATTTCTCTTCCACCGGACATCCGGGAATGGGAGGCTTAGATGTATTTAAGGCTGTTGGAACTCCCGGCAATTTTGGGGAGGTTAGAAACTTAGGTATTCCAACTAACTCTGGTGCAGACGATTTGTACTATGCTTTGGATGAGAAGGCTAACAAAGGATTTATGGTTTCTAACCGTGAAGGAACTACTTCTCAGCGTGGTGCTACTTGTTGTGACGATATTTGGGGAGTAACCATTCGTGGCGATGTATTCTTAAAAGGTACTTACGTAAAACGCGATGATCCGGCTCAAACTCCTATTACAGGCGTAGAAGCTTCATTGTATAAAGTTGATGGTAAGAATTTTGAAATCCAAACTAGTGCAGTTACCGGAGCAGAGCCATTTATTTTACCTTTAAAACGTGAAACAACCTATAAAATAAATGGTACAAAAGAAGGATTTTGGCCATCTGTAGATAATTTTACTGTAAGCGAAGATGAAGATCGCGATACTATAACCAGAGTATTCTTTATCGATCCGATAATTAAGAAGAAAGTTAAAATCGAGAACGTTTACTTCCAATTCGATAAGAGCAATGTAATTGCTTTCTACAGTGTAAAAATTGACTCTGTATTAGGCTTGCTTACTCAAAACCCTGGTTGGTTAGTGGAAGTTCAAGGACATACCGACTCTAAAGGTAGCGATGAGTATAACGATAAGTTATCTGTAAAGCGTGCCGAAGAGGTTAAGAAATACATGATTAAAAAAGGTTTAGCTAAGGAAAGAATCGTAGTGAAAACTTTTGGAAAAAGACAACCTGCTGTGCCAAACGAATTACCTGATGGAGCAGATGATCCGGAAGGAAGAGCTAAGAACAGAAGAGTGGAGTTCAAAATTATTGTAGATCAACCACAAGATGCACCGGAGTTTGAAGTAGGTGGCGAAGTAGTGCCGGAAGTGAAAACAGGGCCTGGATTTACAAAAGGAACTACTAAAAAGAAGTAAAAAAATAAATTGATAGAAAGGGTTGCGAAAGCAGCCCTTTTTTGTTTAAAGGAATGGGAGAAGTGCTATTAAGTAATTATCAAGCAGTGTTGCCGGAGGCTGGTTGCGATGAAGCAGGGCGCGGCTGCCTTGCAGGGCCTGTGGTTGCTGCCGCAGTTATTTTTCCTGAGGGATATGTTAATGCTGAGTTAAATGATTCAAAACAGTTAAATGCAGGTGTAAGAGCGCATTTAAAAGAAGTAATTCAGCAAGATGCATTGGCTTATGCAATTGCATTTGTAGATGAAAAAACAATAGATAAGGTAAATATATTGAATGCTTCCATTCTGGCAATGCACTTAGCTCTGGGGCAGTTGTCTATACAACCGGCATTTATTATTGTTGATGGCAATAGGTTTAAGCCATATAAAAACGTAGCACACCAAACTGTTGTAAAAGGTGATAGTAAGTATTTGAGTATTGCGGCAGCGTCTATTTTAGCTAAAACTGCTAGAGATGCATATATGGAGAACTTACATGAACAGTTTCCTTTGTATCAATGGCGCCAAAATAAAGGCTATGCTACGGAGTTACATAGAATAGCCATTCAGAAATATGGACAAACTCCTCACCACAGGAGGAGTTTTATAGTAAAATCTCAGTTGCGCTTGTTATAGCAGTTACGCTTCTGTTAAAACTTTAGGTGCAGCAGATTTAATTTCATCGCTGGCTTTGTCTTCAAACTTCTTAAAGTTATTGGCAAATGCTTTAGCTAGTTCAGCTGCTTTGGCATCGTAGGCTTCTTTGTTTTGCCAAGTGGCTCTTGGGTTAAGCACTTCAGAAGGAAGTCCTTCACAAGAGGTTGGAAACTGCAAGCCGAAAACGGGATGTAATTCATAGGTTACATCATTTAGTTTTCCGGTTAATGCTGCCGTAACCAATGCACGCGTATGCGATAAACTCATGCGTTTCCCAACACCAAAACCGCCTCCGGTAAATCCGGTATTTAGAAGCCATACTTTAATATCGCTCTTTTCTTGCAATTTAGTGCCTAACAGTTCAGCATATTTTGTTGGGTGCAATGGTAAAAATGCGGCACCAAAGCAGGCAGAGAAAGTTGTTTGTGGTTCAGTAACTCCTACTTCTGTTCCGGCAACCTTAGAGGTGAAGCCGGAAAGGAAATAATACATAGCTTGCCCTACGGTAAGGCGCGAAATTGGAGGTAATACTCCAAAGGCATCGTAGGTTAAAAAGAAAATATTTTTAGGCTCGCCCGCAACAGATTTTGGTAAAGCGTTTCCTATGAAATGAAGTGGATAGCTAACGCGTGTGTTTTCGGTACGCGGCATAGCTGTATAATCTACAGTTCTTGTTCCCGGAACAAATCCAATATTTTCTAAGATGGCTCCGTGTTTTATAGCTCCATAAATATCTGGTTCGCGCTCGGCACTAAGGTCAATACACTTTGCATAGCATCCTCCTTCAAAGTTAAATACAGAGTTGTTGTCCCATCCGTGTTCATCATCGCCAATAAGCGGGCGGTTAGGGTCTGCACTTAAAGTTGTTTTTCCAGTACCTGAAAGACCGAAAAATAATGCCACATCACCTTCTTTTCCAACGTTGGCAGAACAGTGCATTGCTAATACTTTGTGTTCGTGTGGCAGTACAAAATTAAGTACGCTGAAAATTCCCTTTTTTATTTCGCCTGTGTAGGCCGAGCCTCCAATGATGGCAATCTTTTTAGTGAAATTGATGATGGAGAAATTGTGTTGGCGAATGCCGTCTTCTGTACCATTGGCTTTTAAGCCGGGAGCTTGTATCACAACCCAATCGGGCTGCATGGTTTGCAACTCTTCTTTGGCAGGACGTAGAAACATGTTTCCGGCAAACATATTTGCCCAAGGAAACTCTGTAATAACACGAACATTAGTGCGATATTCATCTTTAGCACAAGCATAGCAATCGCGTACAAATATGTCTTTTCCGTTAAAGTATGCAGTAACTTTTGCGTATAGTTTTTCAAAAACTTCGGGTGAAACTGGAATATTTACATTGCCCCAATCTACGGTGTTTTCGGTATAGGCGTCTTTTACTAAGAATTTATCTTTAGGAGAGCGCCCTGTGAATTCGCCAGTATCTACGGCTAAGGCTCCGGTATCGTTTAGTTGCCCTTGCTGGCGCAATATGGTTTCTTCAATTAGTTCTTCGTGTGTGAGGTTCCAGTATTCGTTGGTGGTGTTTGTAATTCCAAGGTTTTCAAGTGTTTGGTTTGGATTTTTGAAGCCGTGTACCTTCCCCATAGTTCAATTATTTTTTAATAATTAGATGTATTTGTGAATAGTGGGCAAATTTAATTTTTTTCATTATTGGTGTTGTAAAAAAAATAGGAGTGAAGTGTTACAAAAGTGAAATTGTAAAGGGTTTTACATTCTATTCCAGATAAATTCAGGGATGTTGCGCACAACCCAAGCCGCAAAACGCCATTTGCCGGGAATATATGCAACGTTTTTTTTACTGATAATTGCTTTGTAAATGAGTGTTGCTGCATGGTTACTTTTGGCTACCCAAAACATTCCTTTTTGTCCTTCGGTCATAGGTGTTTCAATATAGCCGGGTCTAATATCTGTAATAGTAATTGGTAGTTTTTTGCTGCCGGCTGCTTGCCTTTGTCCTTGCATGTATGTACTCATAAAGGCTTTGGTGGCGGCATAGCCAATAGATGTTTTAGTACCTCTTTGTGAGGCCACGCTGGATATGCCTACAATTTGCCCTGTTAGTTTTCCTTCTTTGAAATACTTAAACATGAAGTTTGCCAGCGCTGCAAAGCCAATGGCATTTACTTGGTGCATGTTGTTTTCTTTTTCCCATTTACTGCTGCTTTCACCAATTCCTGCATTGTAGATAAATATATCTACTCCATTCATTTCGGTAATAAGATGCTGTAATATATTGCGTGCAGCATCGTGGTTGGAGGTATCCATTGCTTTAATATGCCACTTAACCGAAGGAAATTCTGCTGCTAGCGCTTGCAGTAGGTTTTCTCTGCGTGCAGTAATTCCAATTTGCCAGCCTTCTTGCGCAAACTTTTTAGCGAGTTCGCTTCCAATGCCCGTAGATGCACCAACTATAATTACTTTTTTCATAGAAGTGAAATAATAAAATTTTCATACATGGCAGGCAATAAGTTTAAAATAGCCAACTGTATTTTAAAATGTTGCATCTTTTATGTGAATGATTAGTTTTGGCACTTATACAAACGAAAATATGTTAAAGAAAATTTTATTCCTATTCATTTCTGTTGCTTTCGCAGCAGCTACGTATGCTCAATCGGGTTGCCCTGGATGCACAATAGATAACACTTGTTCTAAAACAAGAGATGTAACTATTTGCCCACCTGCCTTGCCCGATGCTTGCTTTAATAGCCCATACAGTGAAAACTTAACTTTTTATGTTCCAAAAGATTTAGATTATCAAGGAACTGCAGTTACACTTTCAAGCATTCAATTATTAAGTATTACCAATGTGCCTGCAGGTTTAAGTTGGGAATTAGATAAGCCAAGTGGTTTGTACACAGTTACGGCTCCGGAAATAAGGGGATGTATAAAAATTTGCGGTACTCCAACGGTGTTTGGAACTTTCTTTATTACCGTTACTGTAAATGCAAATGTATCTTCACCAATTTCTACCACTAGAACTCAATCTTTCACGCTTCCATTGGTAGTGAAAAATTGTGGCGGAGGCAATCCGTTTTTCTCGTATAACACTAATGTGGGCTGCGATACATTGGGTGTAGATTTTGAGGGTTTATATGTGGCTCAAGCTCCTAAGCAAACAGAATTCGAGTGGGATTTTGGCAATGGCGCTACCGATTCGGTGAAGAAGCCTGCAAAAGTAGTTTATGCGCAACCTGGCGTATATCCTGTTACATTAAACACCAAATTCTATAATTTGACTTTAGATAGCGTAACAGCTACCGTGGCTGGTGATTGGTTTTGTGGAGATATTGAAGAGCCAAATTATCCGGTAGTAGGCTGCACCGGTTCTCCGGATCCACAGTTCTTTTTTACCAGTGGCAGCACTACCATTAAAGGTAATTCAAAAAGCGATACAAGAAATGCAAAATGGTCAACGAGCGATTTATTGGTAAGTGGCAAGAAATATACATTGACCAGCACTTCCAGCGTAATTCGTTTTGAAGACTACGATCCTACCAGTGCTAATGATGATGGAGGCACTGCAACTGTAACTATCACAGCACCGGGTACTTATACTTTCTCAACCCAATCTCCTTATGGCGGAGGAGTTACCGGAAATATTTATGTTGGTAAAGAGCTAGATACCGTTTACTCTTATACCGATACAGTTATTGTAAACCCATTGCCACCGGCAACAGCAATTACCTATATTCCTGATACAGTTTTATGTGGAAATATAGATGTTGTACTTTCTGTTTACGATGGCTATCGTTATACTTGGATTAAAAACGATACTTCGGTAATTCCATTAGAAGTAGATTCTTTCTACACAATTTTAGGCGATCCATATATTGTAATAGATACGATTTCTACTATTAGAGTTGAGATTTCTGATACCGTTACAGGATGTATTAGAAAGACCGAAAATATACGTGTGCGCCAAATGCCTCCAATCCCGGGCTTTATTGAGTTCTCGGGAATTTATCAGTTAAATAATACAACTTTAGTAGCAGAAGCCGGGTATACTTACCAATGGTTGTTAGATGGGTTTCCAATTGCTAACGCCACTTCTGTAACTTTCGATCCTCCGGTAGATGGAAACTATTCTTGTGTGTTCACTAATTCAAGTGGCTGCTTAGATACCAGTAATGTGGTAGCCTTTGTGGTATCGGGAGTTGATGAAATAAAAGATTTCAGCAACTTGGTACAAGTAATGCCAAATCCAAGCAATGGTTTGGTTACACTGTATGTAGCATCGAGCGAAGCCAATGTAATGGAGGTTAGCATTTACAATAACATAGGACAAATGTTAGTGAAAGAGCAAGTAGAACGCAGCGGCAATAGCTTTAAAAAATTATTTGATTTGAAAGAATTTGCAGCAGGAAATTATGTATTTCACATAAACATGAATGGACAAAGCGCAACCAAACGCTTTATGATTGCCAAGTAGTGTTTTAAGCTATAACTATAAAAAAGGGGTTAAGCATTATTATTGCTTAGCCCTTTTTTATTTATGCAGCCGTGAAAGCAAGTTTTGAAAAATATACATTGAAGTTTAAGCAGCCTATACTCACTTCGCGCGGAGCCATGGCGGTAAAAAATGGTTATTTCATAACATTGGAAGATGATGGGAAAACAGGTGTTGGTGAATGCAGTTTTATTGAAGGATTAAGTTGCGACAATCTTTTAGACTACGAGGCGAAACTAAAAGAAGTATGTACTAAGCCGGAGTTCTTTATACAGCATATAAACCAGTTACAGCAATCGTTTCCTTCTATCTGTTTTGGATTAGAAACAGCACTGCTTTCCTTAAGTGTATCAAACGAAATGCTCTTTAGAAATGAATTTTCATTAGGTAAAAAAGGCATTCCAATAAATGGTTTGGTTTGGATGGGGAGCGCATCTTTTCTACAACAGCAGATAGAGGAAAAAATAAATGCAGGTTTTAACTGTATTAAAATGAAAGTAGGCGCATTGGACTTTGCTACCGAATGCAACTTAATTGAAGGGATAAGAAAACAATACGCTCCAACACAAATAGAAATACGCTTAGATGCCAACGGTGCCTTTAAAGCAACAGATGTATTTGAAAAGTTGAAAACGCTTTCTGCTTTCGATATTCATTCGATTGAGCAACCAATACAACCCAAGCAGTGGCAGCTAATGCGCGAAGTTGTAGCAGCACAACTTATACCTATTGCCCTAGATGAGGAATTGATAGGCGTGTACACGCTTGAACTGCGTAGAGCATTGCTTTCTCAAATTAAACCCGATTACATAATACTTAAACCAAGTTTATTGGGTGGTTTAGCTGTATGTAATGAGTGGATTACCCTTGCAGAAGCACAGCATATCCAATGGTGGGCAACTTCGGCATTAGAGAGCAATGTTGGTTTAAATGCAATTGCTATGTGGGTTGCGGAGAAGCATAATTTATTGCCACAAGGCTTAGGTACCGGTAGTTTATACTTAAATAACACAGCCAGTAAATTGTATATTAAAAATGGCGCATTGTGGAATCGGCCATAATGCTATCCCAAATACTCGATTAGCGTTAGTATATAGCCAATTTGCTGCATAATCCATATTACCAAAACGGCAAAAGGAATAGCTACTAAAAATGCATCGAAGCGATCTAAAAAACCACCATGGCCGGGAAGTATGCTGCCCGAATCTTTGATTTGCAAACTACGTTTTAAAAGCGACTCAACTAAATCGCCCAATACTGCAGCGGCAGACATTACTACTGCTAAAATTACCCATTGCGTTTGCGAAAATACTTGCAACTCAGGAATAGGCAGCTTAATGAAAAACCAAGCAGCAACGGCTGTTAAAAGTATGCCGCCTATTAAACCTTCGATGGTTTTTTTAGGACTTAGGCGTTCAAACATTTTTGTTTTGCCAAAGAGTATGCCGCAACTGTAAGCCATGGCATCATTTATCCAAACCAAACCAATTATGGCAAACAGAATCCACTTTCCACTCTCAAAAAATATCTGAAAGCTAAGCAGTATTGGTAGTGTAATATACACTATGGCAAGTATGTTCCATGCTATATTGGTAAATGGTTTTTCTGCCTTAGAAAACAATTCGTGAATAAGAATAAGCATGGTAATTGCAGGAAAAAAAACAGCAATATCTGCAAAGGTAAACTTACGGCTTAGCAGTGAGTTGAGTAGCTTGGCAATTAAGCCTTCACCGGAGGTGAAATCTTTAAAACCGCCATTGGTAAAAAACGTAATAAATAACAACATAAGGCTAATGCCAATTACAAAGTTTCTACTTTTTGTAGTGGCATAAGGTGAAAACTCGGAGCGTTTATCTTTTGTGATGTTGTAAAATTCGCTCAGTGTGCCAATCAATACCAACAGCATTACCGCACCAAAGCTCCATGCATTCCATAAAATGCCGCCTGCCATTACAGCAACAAATACAAAAGCACTCAGCGAGCGGGTTACAAAACCTTTTATCATTGGTTGGAATTGTTTGATGGTTCTAAATCTAAAGATTCTTCAGTAATTGTTGTTTTATTTTTCCAAAGCAACCAAAGCAGCAAAGCGGTAATGGCACCCGCTCCAATAGTTTGGTACAAAGGCAAATGCTCCATGGTGGTAACATCGGTAGAAATAACACCAGTGGCAAATAAATATTTCAAAAATACTTGTGTGAAATTATTGACGAAATGCGCTGCAATACTTGCCCAAATACTTTGAGTGAAAACATAGATATAGCCAAGCATGATGCCCATAAACAAAATGGCAAAGGTGTTGTAAAATTCAAAGTGCATTAGTGCAAATGCCAAAGCAGAAAAAAAGACTGCGCCATGAATACCTAAGCGTGTTTCAGCAAATATTTTCATAACTGCACCTCTAAAAAAAAGTTCTTCGCCAATGGCGGGCATTATGGCAAGCACAAGGGTTAAAAGCAGTAAGCGCACCGGAGTTACACCAGTAAAAAAAGCATGGAGCAAGTTGTCGTATTTTTGTTGGAAGTCTTTTAGCGATGCAAGCGATTCGGGCAGCGGAATAAGTTTGTTTATATCTACCAATAAGGCAATAAAAATGCCACTTGCAATAATAACCCCAATGGTAAGTGCTAATTGAGTAGGCGATGGATAGCGATTGAGTTTTAGCGGCTTGCCAATATCGCCATACGCCAACACACTAAACATAAGCGATGGAAGTAAAAATGCGCCTAAGCCGGTGCCAATAGCTTGCATTACTAATGCTGCCATTGGGTTGCTTGCCTGCAATGCAAGATCGCCAGAAAAGGCTTCGGAGTTTTGCACTCCAAAATATTGGTGTATCACATAAGCGGCAGCAAAAAACATTATCTGCGTGCTAAGCAGCATTAAAGAAAAGAGAGAAAGAAATTTTAAGAAAGGCGGCAAATACCGCAGTGGTGGTTGCTGAAACATTGCCGCCAAACGTAAGGTTTCGGCAGGGTTTGAGCAAATAAAAATGAAATATAAAGCTCGTTGCTTATTCGCAGCAAATAATGTTGCCAGCCTTTTTAGTTTTGCGGAGTGATAAATTTGTTGCTAATTTTTGTGTACTTAACGGTAGGCAGACTGCTCACAACATATAAGATTGTAAAGCCTGATTTTTCTGCCCGGTTAAACTTTATTGTAATAAACTTTTGCTTATCTGCGGTGGCTTTGCTGAATATACCGGAATTGCAGTTTAGCAACGACTTGTGGATGCCGATATCGGTAGCTTGGATTGTATATATTTTGGCTGCCGTATTCTTTTTTGTATTGCAGCGGTTATTGCATTTTGATGCAGCTACATTAGGGAGTTTAATTTTATGCTGTGGTTTGTTTAATAGCACATTTGTTGGATTCCCGGTAATAGAGGCCCTTTATGGCGATGAAGGATTAAGTATTGCTATTATGACCGATCAGCCGGGTTCGTTTTTAGTGCTGAGTACTTTAGGCGTATTTACTGCAGCTTATTTTTCTTCGGGCAACGCCAATTTTATTCCAATAGCAAAGAAGATTTTTTCGTTTCCACCATTTTGGATTTTTATTCTATCTGTAGTTATGTTGCGTTTGGGATTAAAAGTGCCGCAGCCGATAGATATTCCATTGTCGGTATTGGCTTCGCTGCTTACTCCATTGGCATTGCTCTCTGTTGGCATGCAGTTGGATTTTAGTTTCGATGCTGCCTTAAAAACAGAATTACTTTGGGGCTTGGTGTTTAAATTGTTCATAGCGCCAACTGTTATTTTTATTTCATTTTATTTATTGAAGAAAGAAGTATCGTTGGTAATGAAGGTAAGTGTATTGCAAGCCGCAATGGCACCAATGGTTTCGGGAAGTATTTTAGCAATCAACCATCAACTGAATCCTAAACTTTCCAATGCGTTGATAGGAATAGGTATTCCACTTTCGTTTGTAACACTTGCAGTTTGGTATGTGTTGTTAGAATTTGTTTTTTAGGTTTGAAAAAAATGAAACATGAGTTTACAGTTTATTAAAGTAAATCCACAGGTTGAAAAATTTGTAGCACTAATAGAATTGAATCGCCCCAAAGAGTTGAATGCGCTGAACCGTGAGTTGATGATAGAAATTAGAGATACGCTAAAGCTGTTGGATGAAGACGATTCGGTACGAGTAATAATTCTTACCGGAGGCGAAAAGGTATTTGCAGCAGGTGCCGATATAAAGCAAATGGCGAATGCTACTGCCATAGATATGTTGAACATAGATCAGTTTAGCACATGGGATCAAATTAAAAAAACTAAGAAACCCATTATTGCAGCAGTAAGTGGTTTTGCATTGGGTGGCGGTTGCGAGTTGGCTATGACCTGCGATATGATAATAGCTTCGGAAACTGCACGTTTTGGACAGCCCGAAATTAGAATTGGCACTATGCCAGGAGCCGGAGGTACACAACGTTTAACCAGAGCTGTTGGAAAGGCAATTGCAATGGAAGTAGTGTTAGGGGCACGATTTTTAACTGCTGAGGAGGCCTTGCAGTATGGCTTGGTAAACCGAGTAGTGCCCGCAGAAGTGTTGTTAGATGAAACGCTGAAATTGGCGCGAGAAGTTGCTGCAAAATCGCCTGTTGCAATAAAATTGGCAAAAGAATCGGTGAATGCTGCTTTTAATAATTCGCTGGATGAAGGATTGCTTTTTGAGCGTAAGAATTTCTACCTAACTTTTGCAAGCGAAGACCAAAAAGAAGGAATGGCTGCTTTTGTAGAGAAGCGAAATCCTGATTTTAAAGGCAAGTAAATTTTAGTGAGTGTTATCTAAACTCAAACTAAAAAGTTCTGGTAGCGACAGTCCGAATGCGCGTGCCTGCTGTGGTATTAAACTCTCTTCAGATAATCCGGGAACACTATTTACTTCAAGCATATAGTGTGTATTTTCTTTAATAATAAAATCGATACGGCACATGCCTTTCATACCTAAAGCATTGTAAATGGCAACAGATGTTTGTTGTATGTTTTGGGTAAGTTCTTCCGAAATTTCTGCGGGTGTAATTTCTTGGCTGGCACCTTCGTATTTCGCTTGAAAATCAAAGAAGTTATTTTTGCTTCTAATCTCTGTAAGCGGCAGTGCTGTTGCTTTTCCGTTTATTTGAATTACACCACAAGTTACTTCTGTTCCTTTTAAATACTCTTCTACAATTACTTCGTTGTCGTACTTAAATGCTTCTTGAATGGCGCTGTGCAGCTGGGTGTGGTTATCTATTTTTGAAGCTCCATAGCTGCTTCCGTTTTTATTGGGTTTCACAAATGCCGGATAACCAAAAGAAATTTCAAAATCAGAACTTTCGCCTGCTCTAAAAACTTTTGAACGCGCTGTTTTTACATTGTAATTTTGAAGGTATTCTTTACAACGATACTTATCGAAAGTAAGCGCTGCTTGCAGCACCCCGCAGCAGTTGTATGGGATGTTTAGCAGGTCGAAGTAGCCTTGTAGTTTGCCGTCTTCGGCAGGCGTGCCGTGCAGTGCTACAAAAACTTTATCGAACACCACTTTGTTTCCATTTACTGTTGCTTCAAAATTGTTCTTATCAATAGAGCCTACAGTACTTCCATTGCTTTCTACTATCCACTCGTGTTCATTTATTACAACTTTGTATGGAATAAATTTGGTTTTGTCTAAATGCTTGCAAACCACATCTGCACTTTTTAAAGAGATGCTGCGCTCTGCTGCACTGCCGCCTGTAACTACTGCTATATTTTTCATTGTATGTTGTTCCATTGTTTCAACAATTCTATGAATTCAAGTTGAATGTCGCGGGTTTTGTTTTCCTCGTACCATGCGTGAATTTGTCGTACTTTTTCGCCAAAAGAAGTGGTGGTGTCATTCTTTTGTTCCATTACAATTTTTTGAATGCTTTGCGGGCGAGGTCCCCACGTGCCTAATTCTTCACCGGTTTCTGCATTAAGGCAAATTAGTTTTGGAATACTTCTGCCACCATTGGTAAGGTAGGCATCCATTACCTCTAAGTTGCTATCGCGCAGTAAAATTTTGAAGGAGATATGTTCGGAAATATCGGCAAATGCAGCCAATGCCGGAACTATTTGTGAGGCATCGCCACACCATGGTTCGGTGAGCACTACCCAAATCATTTTTTGTTGGTTATTACTCAGTAAGTTGTATAGTTTTTGTTCAATAGCAATATTGTTTACAAGGCGTTTCATGCGTTCAACATTGTCTGAAGCGTACTTAAACATTTTGGGTTCGTTGTACGGTGCGGGAGGCGTAGTGCTGTTTATTATTTCTTGCGCCAAGTCCATGTATTGCTTAAAGCTAATGGCGTGTTCTAATTGAGCGTTGGTAATCATAATGCTGTTTTGTGAGCAAAGTTGCATTTTACATAGTAGTGTGAAATTAAACCAATTTGTTTTGGCAAATAATAAGATTTTTAGCCAATGAAGATTGCAATTGTAGGTACCGGATTTTCGGGAATTTGTGCGGCCATAAAGCTAAAGGAAGCAGGGTTTGATAATTTTGTTTTGTACGAAAAGGCAAGTGAAATTGGAGGTACTTGGCGCGATAATACTTATCCTGGGGCAGCTTGCGATGTAAAAAGTCATTTATATTCCTTTTCGTTTGAACCGAATGCCAATTGGTCGCGCGTATTTTCCGGGCAGGCAGAAATTTTAGCCTATTTAAAACGCTGTGTAGAAAAGTACCAACTGCAGCGCCATATTGTTTTCAACTGGGAGTTAAAATCGGCCGTTTATGACGATGATGCACATGCTTGGCAAATTTCAAACAGCGAAGGAGCTAGTGCTGTTGCCAATTTTTTAGTTCTGGGAAATGGTGCGTTGCATATTCCACAATTGCCTCAAATTGCAGGGATAGAAGCGTTTGGCGGCACTTTGTTTCATTCTGCGCAATGGAATCACCACTATGATTTAAAGGGTAAAACCGTTGCTGTAATTGGCACCGGAGCCAGCGCCATTCAGTTTGTTCCAGAAATTGTGCCGAAGGTAAAGCAGTTGTTGCTCTTTCAGCGCACTGCACCTTGGATATTGCCAAAGCCCGATGGGGAAATTAGTGAGGCGCGACAATGGTTGTATAGGAATTTTTCATTTGTGCGAAAGCTTTACCGAAATTCAATTTATTGGTTGAATGAATTGCAGGCAGTGGGATTTGTGCAGTATCCGAAGTTGATGAAGGCTGCTGAAAAGCTAGCATTGCTTTATTTAAAACGAGTGGTGAAAGATGAAGCATTAAGAAAGAAACTAACTCCAACCTTTACCTTTGGATGTAAGCGCGTGCTGCTTTCTAATAACTATTTACAGGCACTCACCCAGCCCAACGTAACAGTAATAACGGAGAAAATAAACGCCATAAATGAAAACGCCATTGTGTATGGTAATAATGCGGAGCAGCCAGTAGATGCCATTATTTGCGGCACCGGTTTTTATGTAACCAATAGCTTTAAGTTTTTAACCATAAAAGGTAAAAATGGTGTGCGTATAAACGATGTGTGGAGCGATACTCCGCAAGCGTATTTGGGTACGGTAGTGGCAGGGTTTCCCAATCTGTTTTTATTGATGGGGCCCAACACCGGATTGGGGCACAATAGCATGATTTATATGATAGAATCGCAAGTGAGTTATATGCTTGAAGTGTTGAAAAGAATGCGCACATCGGCATACAAAAGCATGGAGGTGAAACCGGAGGTGCAGGATAAATTTATTTCGGAAGTATATAAACAGTTTAGGCACACGGTTTGGAATACCGGTTGTAGGAGTTGGTATTTAACTCCAAGCGGAAAGAATGCAACATTATGGACGGATTTTACATTTAAATTCCGTAAAAGGATTTTGAAAATAGACTGGAATGAATACAATTTTATTCAGCATTGAAGGCGTTCCAAATTTTAATAGTTTCTACCGCCTCTTTTACATCGTGTACACGCAAAATCTTTGCACCTTGTGTAAGCGCCAGCATGTTTAAAGCTGTAGTAGCGTTAAGTGCCTCTATTGGCGAAGTGTGCAGTAGTTTGTATGCCATGCTTTTGCGCGAAAGCCCTGCTAATACAGGCTTTTCCAAAATGCTTAGTGCGTGCATGTTTTTAAGTAAGAAATAGTTTTGTTCTTGCGTTTTACTAAAGCCGAACCCAACATCAATAATTACATCTGCAATATGGTGTTGTTTGAATGTGTTGATGCGTTCAACAAAATACTCTATTACTTCGGTTAGTATATTGTTGTAGTTGGTGTGCTGCATCATGTTTTCGGGAACTCCTTGCATGTGCATTGCAATAAAGGGAGTTTTTAAATCAGCCACGGTTGGCAGCATTTGCGGGTCGTATTTGCCGGCAGAAATATCGTTTACGATGGCTGCTCCGTATTCAATGGCTTTTGCAGCAACTGCTGCGTGTAAAGTATCTATTGAAATTATAGTGTTGGCATCAATTGTAAGTACAGTTTCTATGGCGGGCAGTATGCGGTTTAGTTCTTCTTGAACAGCAATAATGGCATTGCCGGGTTTGCTGCTCATGCCGCCAATATCAATAATGGCAGCGCCTTCGTGTAGCATCTTAGTTGCTTGTGCAGCAATGCCGCTAATTGTTTGGTGTTTGCCACCATCGTAAAATGAATCGGGCGTAACATTTAAAACGCCCATTACTAATGGTTTTTCGAGCGGTAGTATTTTTCCTTTGCAGTTAATGGAAAGAGGCATGTGGCGTTTTGTAATTACTTTCCGAGTTTAATGTTTACCTTCTTGCTTTTAATTTCAAACTTTCCTTTTTCAATCTCTAAGCCTCCGTTTTTTCCTTTCACATCTAGTCCTTTGTTGTTAGCTTCTACGCCTCTGCCGGATGCGCTTTTGGCTTCAACTTTTCCTTTTTGTGCACTTACGCCACCGCCTCGCGCATTGGTTGCAGAAGCGCCACTGCTATTGGTAATGGCTTTGCCTCCATTGCTTCCGGTTACGGTGGTTCCATTTTTGGTGAGCGAAGCGCCATTTCCTTTTTTGTTGCTTACGGCTGCGCCTTTGTTGTTTACATCTACTTGCGAAGTTTGTGCACTCGCTTGGCTGCACCCAAATATCAATGCACTAATAATTGAAATGAAAAGAAGGTGTTTCATAAAAGTAAATTGTGCAAGTGAAGGTAAGTAATTGCTACACTATTTTTAAGATGGGCAACTACAAAATAATGATGCTGCAATAGCAGTGGGCAATAATTATTTCAACCCATTGCGCCAATCTACCTTATTGCTAACAATTTGCTGTAGGCGTTCGATGTTAATGCGCTCTTGCTGCATGGTATCGCGGTCGCGCAAGGTAACGGTGTTGTCTTCTAGTGTTTGGTGATCTACGGTAATGCAGAAAGGTGTGCCTAAGGCGTCTTGCCTGCGGTAGCGTTTGCCGATAGAATCTTTTTCATCGTAAAAACACTTGTGGTCGAATTTTAGCACATCAAAAATTTCGCGTGCTTTTTCCGGTAGTCCATCTTTTTTTACCAAAGGAAGGATGGCAATTTTGGTAGGTGCTAAGAAGGCGGGAAGGCGTAGTACGGTACGTTCGCTGCCGTCTTCTAATTTTTGATTTTCGTAGCTGTTGCAAATTAAAGCTAAGAAGGTTCTGTTTAAACCTACCGATGTTTCTACAACGTATGGAACATAACTTTGGTTGAGTTCCGGATCGAAGTATTGTAGTTTTTTGCCGCTGAGTTCTTGGTGGTTTTTAAGGTCGAAATCTGTGCGGGAGTGTATGCCTTCTATTTCTTTTATGCCAAATGGAAATTCGAACTGAATATCTACGGCAGCATTGGCGTAGTGTGCTAATTTAAGATGGTCGTAAAACTTGAGTTTGCTTTCAGGGAAACCAAGGCTTTTGTGCCATTTCATGCGGCTTTCTTTCCATTTATTATACCATTCCATTTCGGTGCCGGGGCGCACAAAAAATTGCATTTCCATTTGTTCAAATTCGCGGGTGCGGAAAATAAACTGGCGTGCTACAATTTCATTTCTAAATGCCTTGCCTATTTGTGCAATTCCAAACGGAATGCGCTGGCGCGAAGTGTTTAAAACATTTAAGAAGTTTACAAAAATGCCTTGTGCGGTTTCGGGACGTAGGTATATGGTCCCGGCTTCATCGGCAACGCTGCCAACTTCGGTGGAAAACATAAGGTTAAATTGGCGAACTTCTGTCCAATTTTTGGAACCGCTGATGGGGCAGGCAATTTCGAGATCTACAATTATTTGCCTGAGTTCTGCGAGGTTGTTTTCTTCTAAGGCTGTTTTGAAACGGGTTTCGATGGCGTTTAATTTCTCTTTGTTGCGCAATACGTTTGGATTGGTTTGCACAAACATTTCTTGGTTAAAACTTTCACCAAATTTTTTTGCTGCCTTCTCTATTTCTTTTTCAATCTTCTCTTCAATTTTTGCCATGGCATCTTCTATGAGCACATCGGCACGGTAGCGCTTTTTACTGTCTTTGTTATCTATAAGCGGATCCATGAAAGCATCAACGTGGCCGCTGGCTTTCCATGTTTTTGGGTGCATAAAAATGGCAGCATCTATACCAACTATGTTTTCGTTTAGTTGCACCATGCTTTTCCACCAGTATTGTTGCAGGTTGTTCTTTAGTTCAATGCCGTTTTGTCCGTAATCGTAAACGGCTCCTAAGCCTTCGTATATTTCTGATGAAGGGAAGATAAATCCATATTCTTTGCAGTGCGATATAATTTCCTGAAACAGGTTTGGTGTATTTTCTTTACTCATGGCGGGCGAAGATATAGAAATACCTTTTGCTGCGAAATTTATGAGCGGCTGTGCGATGTTTTCTTAATTCGGTTTAAGTTTCTTTTATTGCATTGGCTTATGAAGCATTTTTTTTCAATTGTTTCATTTATATTGTTGAGTATAGCGGCTTTTGCCGGTGGCGATAATTTTACTGCCGGAGCGCGCGCTACAGCCATTGGAGATGCCTCTATTACATTAAGCGATGTATTTAGCACCACTACTAATCAGGCCGGTTTGGCTTTTATGAATGAGGTGGCATTTGGAGTTTATACAGATAGGAAGTTTGTATCTGCCAAAACAAATAATTTTAATGCAGCTGTGGCTGTGCCTTTTGTGCCTAAGGTTGGGGCATTTGGTTTAAGCGTTAATTATTATGGTTATGGTTTGTATAACGAAACTAAGATTGGTTTGGCGTATGCGCGGAGGTTTGGTTCAAAATTTAGTATGGGCATTCAGTTTGATTATATGCGGTTTTTTATTGCCGAAAACGGGCAGAAAAGCATCTTTACGTTAGAGGCGGGTTTTCAATACCGCCCTTGGAAGGTGCTTACTTTCGGTGCGCATGTGTATAATCCTATTCCGTACAAAATAGATAGGGTTTTTAATGAACGTTTGCCCACCATTGTAAAGGTTGGATTGGGTTATGAACCTTCGCCTAAGGTTTTAATTGCGGTGGAGTATCAACAGGATATTCAGCATAAGCCGCAGTTTAAGGGCGGAGTTGAGTACAGGCCAATTAAATACTTAAATATTCGGGCGGGCGTGCAAACAACTCCATTTAGTTTTTCGTTTGGGTTGGGTACTGCGGTAAAAGGCTTTCGTTTAGATGCTGGCAGTAGCTACCATCCTGTGCTTGGATTTACTCCGCAGTTGAGTGCCAGCTATGGCTTTATTCCTAAGAAAAAGAAGACTGTGGTTGATGTTCGCTAATCATTTAATTTGTGTTTATGTTTAATATCCCCAACCTGCTTACACTCATCAACTTGTTTAGTGGTTGTGTGGCATTGGTATTTGTGTTTTCGTTTAGAATAGAGTGGGTGCCGTTTTGTGTGGCAGTTTCTTTAGTTGCCGATTTTTTTGACGGTATGGCAGCGCGTGCGCTTAAAACGCCTCCCGGCATTGGAAAGGAGCTAGATTCTTTAGCCGATGTGGTGAGTTTTGGAGTGCTGCCCGGTGCTGTAATTTTTCACTTGCTATATCAGTATTGGGAAACCAAGAGTTTATCGGATATATATGTGTTTTCCGCTGCGGCTCCGGCATTTTTTGTAGCGCTGTTTGCGGCATTGCGCCTTGCTAAATTCAATATAGATACACGGCAAACAAGTGGATTTATTGGGTTGGCAACTCCTGCTGCCACGGTGTTTGTGGTGGGCGTGTTGTTGGTGTTTTTAAACAATAGTTTCAATCTGGCGGCCGTTGTCTTCGATCCTATTTTTTTATATGGAATAACCGCGCTGCTCTGCTTTTTAATGGTTGCCGAAATTCCAATGTTTTCCTTTAAGGTAAACTTTAAAAACGGTGTAAAAGGGAATGAAATTCAAGTAGTGTTTATAGTTTTGGTACTATTGTTGGCGGCAACTATTAAATTTGCAGCCGTACCTGCAAGTATTGTTTTGTATGTGCTATTATCAATTATTCAACCTATAATTAAAAAATGAACTTCAGAGCCGAGATTAACGTAATGCCACACAAAGAATTATTAGACCCACAAGGGAAAGCTGTAGCCAATGGTTTGCACAAAATGAACTTTAGTGAAGTGGCAGATGTGCGCGTGGGAAAGCATATTACAATAAAGCTTTCTGCCGCCAGCGAAGAAGTTGCTAAACAACGCGTAGAAGAAGCCTGCAAAAAAATGCTCACCAATCCAATAATGGAAGGCTATACTTTTGAGTTGTTTGCCGAAAATTAAGATTGCTGTTGCAGCAATACAAGCCACATAGCGCTACTGCCATGTTTAAACTTACCATAGTGCCAACACCAATTGGAAATCTGGAAGATATTACACTTCGGGCGCTGCGTGTATTAAGAGAGGCCGACCTGATTTTGGCAGAAGATACACGGCAAACACACAAACTACTCACTCATTTCGAGATACAAAAGCCAATGTATTCGCATCATGCTTTTAATGAGCATAAAACAGTAGAAAATGTAGTGGAGAAAATTCGTGCAGGACAAAAAATTGCATTAGTAAGCGATGGCGGCACACCTGCCATTTCCGATCCTGGTTTTCTTTTGGTACGCAATTGCATAAAGGAAGGTATTGAAGTAGAATGCTTGCCCGGAGCAACTGCATTTGTACCTGCTTTGGTGGTTTCGGGTTTGCCTGCCGATGAGTTTGTGTTTATGGGTTTTTTGCCTCACAAAAAAGGCAGAGAAACTGCTGTAAAGAAAATAGCAAACGAAGATAGAACGGTTATTGTGTATGAGTCGCCTTACCGTATTGTAAAATTGCTGGAAGAATTAAAAAAGTTTGTAGAGCCGGAGCGCAAGTTGAGTATAAGTAGGGAGTTGAGTAAAAAATTTGAAGAAACTGTGCGAGGCACGGTTGAAGAGGTGTTGGCTTATTTTAAAGCGCACGAACCACGTGGCGAATTTGTAGTAGTAGTGGGAGGGAAGTAATAGTAGCTGCTATGAAAATCTTAAAAATACTATTGACTGTTTTCTTTTTTATAGCCATTGTAGTTCATATAATAGGTTTAGTACGTCCATTTACCGAGGAGGCAGTATGGTCGCATTGGGTGCATATTTTTTCGTATGCCTGGTGTTGCTTGAGCATGTGGCGCGGTGGCAAGTGGTTGCTGTTTACAGGCGTGTTGGCAGCTGTATATCCGTGGTGCTATCATGTAAATTGCTTTTACCAAAGCATTTGTATGGGAGGTTTTAATTTCATTTGTTTTTTGGTAATAGTAGTAATGCCGTTGAGTGTTGCAATTACATACTTTACACGCCCTTCCAAACTGTAGATGGCATAGATTATAGTTCTGAAGTTTGAACCTTTTTTATGAGGCGGTGATACCAAACTACTCCAAAAATGTAGAAACCAACCGTAATAAGAATAATGTTGGAATAGGTAATGCCGGCTTCGCGAAGAATAGAGAAAATTTTAGCGCTTGCAAACCAACATCCACTCCAAATGGAGGCATTAATGGCAGAAATCATTTCGCGGTTTCGTTCTCCTACATATTTCATGGTTAATTCTCCGGTCATTGGGCCTGCCATATTCATAAGTGGTTGCCTTAAAACAAAGGTTGCTGCTGCAATTGCTACGCCAATAAAACTGGCGCTGTACCATTCGGTGGTGGCCATAATAAATAGTAAAACCACTGCAATAGACTGCACCATAGTAATGGCGATTTTGTAACCGAACCGTCTTTTTATTTCTGGTACGAGTAAGCCGGAAACAGCCACCAACGAAAATGAAAACGAATTCATAAGCGAAAAGTTGGCAGCATTCATGTGGTGCACATCGTAAAAGAACAGATTGATAACAGGAATAGTGAAGCCAGCTCCAAAGGCAATTAAAAATGTAGGAATGGCGGCTTCGGCAATTAAATTCCAATCGTAATCATGGTGAATATTGCTAACCGGAATTTTAGTTCCTAAGTTTTCTTTTTGCGGAAGCTTTAATACAAAAAATACTCCGCAAAAAGAAATGAGTGAATATATAATCAACTGTTTTTCCGTAGAAAAATAAGATGAAAATAATGGCAGCATAAAGCTGAAAATGCCGGCAAGTATGGTGGTGAAGTTGCCTGCCGCAAAAAATAGTGCAATGCTCTCTGTTTCGTGTTCTTTACTTCCGTTTAAAAGTATATATGGCATTACTAAAATTTGAAGCAGCGAAAACGAAATGCCCCAAAGCGACATAAGCAAACGAATCAATTCTGAGTTGTGGGTGTGGATGCCCCAAATGAGCAATAGTGCTATTATGGGCGAAAGTATAGACCCGGCAAGCATAAATGGTCGAAGTTGTTTGCCTTTTACCAATAGTGCTAAAGGTACAGAGCATAGTAAAACAGTAAGGTAGCGATTCCCTACCATGCTGGCTATTTCAAAATCTTTAAAGCCGTGTTCCAGCATTAAATAGTTTAGCAATAAAGTGAAGGCAGCATTAATGAGTTGCAGAAAAATATCGGCAACCATTAAGTAAATTATATGACGGGGAATAGAAAGGTATCTGGTAAACAGTGTTTTCATGTTTGTTGCTATCCTAGCATCAATAAGCGTTTGCAAAAAGAATAAATGTGTGCTTATGCAAGATGCTTGTAGAAAGGAATTAGCAAATTACAACACCGTAAACTATGGCTTAAATAAAAAAAACCTGCCTTACAGGACAGGTTTTTGTCAAATTACTTCGACATCAGAGCAACACACTTGGAAGGTTTGTGTTGAGGTTTTAGTAATCTATACGGTTGAGCATAGATAATGTTTCACTCTTGTCTGATATTTTTACCATAGCTTCCGGAAAAGCATATTTTTTTCCATCGGCATCAAAGCCCGAGAGGCGGTACCACAGTGTGTTTTCCATAGCAATTCTATCTTCTAAAAGTACAGTGGTATTTGTTGTTTTTTGTTCAGCCACTCTATAAAATGTTTTGCCGTCAATGCTTTTTTCAAGAACTACCGATTGCAGGTTTTGTAGCGATGCTCCGGTAGCTTCTACCAATACTTTGTCGCTGCTGCCTGCAAATACACTTAAGGACGCATTGCAGTAAATTACTTCGTCTATTTGTGCAATCGGATTGGTAAATGAAGCCTGCAAAACTTGAATGTCTTTTCCATACACAGAATTGGGCGATGCAATCACAGAATTATTAGAAAAATAACTGCCTTTGTTTCCTTCCAAAACACCTCCGCGATTTAGAAGCGTGCTGCCTGCAAAAGTAGTGGAAGTGTTGTGTATTATGCCGGAGTTTTCTACTTCAAGCATAGCTTCGAGCATCAATTCGTTGTTTATTTTTCCGGCATTATACAAGCGCTTTACAACCGTGTTTCCTTTATTGTTTAGTACTCCGCTTTTGCTTACTGCAAGTTCTTTATTGCCTTGTAATCCTGCTCCTTTTTCAATCAGCAAAACGCCCTCTATTGCTATGGGTGTGTTTAGTACTACCTGCGAAGAAATAATGATGGAGTCGCCTGCTTTAATTACGTTTCCGGGATAAGATGGCTCCCATATTTTTTCGTCTGAAAATTTTCCGTGTATTACAGTTTTATAGGTTGCAGCCTGTACGCTGCCAAAAAGAAGTGATGCCATTATGCCGGCAAACACTAATCCTGGGGATGAGTATTTTTTGTTCATTGGTGTTTCAAAGGTTCGCTCTGTTGTACGGCAATTTGAAACTAAATGTTACAAGAATATTTCTGCCGCAATAAAGGCAATTACCAGTAAAATACTGTATAGCAAAAAAGGCTTTAATGCCACATATTGATATATTGAAATGGATGCTTTTTTCTTTAAAACGATTGCTAAAAACAACTTGTCGAAAGTGTAAGCAATGAGTGTGCCGTAAACAATGCCTTCTATACCCAAAAATTGAAGAAGCAATAAGCTGCATGCAATATTGAGCAACAGTTCAATGGTGGCAGATAGTAAAATGTAGCGGTTTAGTTTTAGTGCAGTAATTACCGTTTGCGGAAACAATAAGCGTGGAATTACCAATAGCAACATAATTCTAAAAATACCTGACGCTTCGGTGTAAGTGTTACTGTATAAAAGCGATAAAAGTGGCTTGGTAAAAAGCATTAGCACGATGCTTGCAGGGAAAAGAAGGTGAGCCAATTGCAGCGATTTTCTTTTTAATTCCGCTAATCCGGTTTCTTTGTTTTGAGCCACGGTAACAATGAGCAATGTACTTAGCGTATTTGCAAGAATAAGTGAGAGCGGCAACTCGCGCGAGCCATATCTGAACAATGCAAAAGCAGCATCGTTAAAGAAATATTTTACTAGAAAGCCATCTACATACTCTGCCGATCCGCTCACCAAAATACCCAACGAAAGAGGCGCAGAAAGAACTGCCAACATCTTTACTTCGGCAATAGAAAATTGAAAGACCGCTGCTTGCTTCAATAGGAGCAATAGCAACAATAGCTTTATGGCTGCCACCGCTATTAAGCCAATAATGGAAAAGTATATCTGGGAGGAAAATACAAAAGGTAACACTACTGCTGCCAGTTGCAGGAGCGAAACTGCAATGGCGTACATGAGTAGTTGTTTGTTTTTATGTTGGGAGAAAAGCAGGTATTCGTTTAGAAACGAAACTGTGTTTAGCACTATAAAAGTGGCAGCAGCAACTTTAATCTGGCTATTGCCGCTTGAAATTAAAATTACAATGGCAGCAGCAACAATGGCTTGCAAAAGCAACCATGCAGCCGCGTTTAAAAAAGTAGATTTTTGGGAAGCGTTTTTAGCAATAGAAAGCATTGCATTTACGCTGCCACCAACCCAAAAAAAAGTAAACATGCCACTTAGCCATAAGAAAGTTTCGTACTCGGCAATTTGCACAGGTGCGGCTCCCAACTTTACCAACAGTATGGCACACAAAAAAGTAGTGCCAAAGCGCATAAGTTGAAAAAGCTGCAATGCCGAAATACCTGAAAGCGAAAATTTATGTAGGGAAAGTTTCAATCGTAAAACCTTATACACAAACAAAGTAAAAATTCATTGAACCGTAAGAAAAGACTTTACTTACCTTAGCATTAATGATTCGATTTATTCTGCTTTATGCATTAGCTGCCTTTTTTGGGGGTTGTGGCGACAATACTGTCAAAAAGGATTTAAAAGTATTTCGCTACAATCAGTCTTCGGGTATTAGTTCGCTCGATCCGGCATTTTCTAAAGACCAAGCAACCATTTGGGCGTGCAACCAACTTTACAATAGTTTGGTGGCATTAGACTCAAATTTAAACATTGTGCCTGCTATTGCACAGCATTGGCAAGTTTCTGCGGATGGGTTGCGTTATACGTTTTATTTAAGAAGCGATGTTTTTTTTCATAACAATGAGTGTTTTGTTGGCGGCAAGGGCAGGCGCGTAACGGCACAAGATGTAGTATATAGTTTCAATAGAATTATTGATGAAAAAGTAGCTTCGCCAGGCGCTTGGATTTTTAATGGAAAAGTGGCATCCGATACTCCATTTTTAGCGGTAAACGATTCTGTTTTTCAAGTAACATTAGCACAAAAGTTTCCGGCTATACTTGGCATTCTTTCTATGCAGTATTGCAGCGTTATTCCTAAAGAGGCGGTAGAAAAGTATAAGGAAAAATTCCGTTCAAATCCGGTGGGTACAGGCCCATTTAAATTTAAAAAATGGGAAGAAGGAAATGCATTGGTTATGCTTAAAAATGAAGCTTACTTTGAGCGCGATGCTGCAGGAAACTCACTTCCGTATATTGATGGTATAAAGGTGAGTTTTATTGACAATAAAAAAACAGAGTTTCTATCGTTTAAGCAAAAGCAAATAGATTTTATATCGGGAATAGATGCTGCCTATATTGATGAAGTGTTGGAAGAAGACGGCTCGCTCAAAAAAAGTTGGGAAGGGAAAATGGTGTTGCAAAAAAGCCCGTACCTGAATACTGAATACTTAGGTTTTTTTACACAGGAAAATTCAACCTCCAATCCATTTACAAATAAAGATTTGCGGAAAGCCATCAACTATGGTATCAATAAAAAGGAATTGATTCAATACCTGCGAAATGGAGTGGGCAAGCCGGCAGTGCAAGGTTTTTCTCCATTCGGTTTGCCATCTTTTTCCCAAGATTTAAAGGGGTATGCATTCGATGTGGAGCAAGCAAAAGCTCATCTTAAAAGATCGGGATATAAAGGCGAGGAACTTAAACTTTATAGCAACGAAACTTACAAGGATATGGCTGTTTTAATAGCCAAACAGTTAGATGCGATAGGATTAAAGGTGAAAGTAGAAATGGCACAGCCAGCCATGCTACGCGAGTGGATGAGCCAAGGTAAAGTGCTTTGGTTTAGAGGTTCGTGGTTGGCAGATTACCCGGATGCCGAAAACTATTTTGCAGTGTTTTACGGGAAGAATGCTGCACCTCCTAATTATACTCGGTTTAATAATGCTGCCTTTAACACCTTGTATGAATCTACTTTTTCGATTTCAAACGAGGCACAGCGTTTTGAAGTTTACCGCAAACTAGATTCCATAATTATTGAAGAGGCTCCGGTGGTGCCGCTTTACTACGATGAAGTGTTGCGGTTTATGCAACCCGGTATTTCCGGCATAAGCCCTAATGCACAAAATTTACTCGATTTGCGCAGGGTGAAATTATAGACACTTATTTTGTATAAAAACGCTTAATAACTTTATGTTTTGTAATAGTTAAGGAAACTCTATTACATTCGCATTATAGAAATTAGAATAATGAAAAGAAAAATCACGATACACAGAGAAGGGCATAGAATACTTCTTGTTACCGGTTTGATTTTGCTTGTAATAAATGCACTAGTAGCATTTATCCTGCGCGATAATGTTACCTATTGGATTACAGGCTTTCTATCGCTTTTGATATTGGGCGCATTTGCTTATTTCTTTAGAATACCGCACCGCGAATTGGTAATATCCGACAACAAAGTAATAGCACCTGCCGATGGTAAAATTGTAGTGGTAGAAGAAGTAGAAGAAAAAGAGTATTTCAACGACCGCAGAGTGCAAGTAAGTATTTTTATGAGTCCTGCCAATGTGCATGTAAATAGAACACCGCTTGCCGGAACTGTTACTTATCAAAAGTATCATCCGGGAAAATACTTGGTGGCATGGCACCCAAAAAGTTCTGAAAAGAACGAGCGCAATACAGTAGTAATTGAAAACGAAGACGGAATAGAAATTTTAATAAGGCAAATTGCAGGTAAATTGGCTCGTAAAATACGTTGGTATTTAAACGAAGGCGATGAAGTAAACCAAGGCGCAGAGTTGGGCTTTATTAAGTTTGGTTCGCGCGTAGATTTGTTTTTGCCAATTGGCACTCAAATAGAAGTAGATTTAAAGCAAAAAGTAAAAGGAGGGCTAACGGTTATAGGTACGTTGCCGCAATAATTTTTTTAACCATTAAAAATCGAAGTATGAAATCAGTATTTTCAGTTATTTTCTTCTCTATGTTAGCATTTTCTATTGCTGCATACAGCCACGATGGCGGAAAAAAGAAGTCTAAGAAGAAAGCATGTTGTGCTCAAATGCAAGCTAAAGGCGGTTGTTCTAAAGATGCAGCTGCTGCAGGCAGTGCCACACCGGCATGTTGTGCAAAAGGAGGTGCCAAAAAAGAATGCACTCATTCAGCATCTACTCAGCCTGCTGGCGAAGCTAAGCCGGGTTGCAGCCACGGAGGTCATCCACACGACCACAATCATTCAAAATAGCCGATAATTCGGTGAGTTGCTTGCCGAGTAGGTTCAAATAACACGGACAATCAAAATAAAGCCTGCCAAAATTTATTTGGTGGGCTTTTTTGTACAAAAACTTTGCTGTACATCATTACTTTCGCGCTGCTTTATGGCAGAAAATGAAAATGATGAAATGGGGTTTTTCGATCACCTCGAAGTGCTGCGTTGGCATTTAATGCGCTCGGTTGTGGCCATACTTATCTTTGCCGTACTTTTTTTAGTTAAAAACGATTTTGTATTCGATACACTGCTCTTTGGGCCTGCCAAAGACGGTTTTATTACATACAAAGTACTGTGTTCCTTAGCGCATAAATTTCATTTGCCCGATTCGCTTTGTATTGGCGGCATGAAAATGCAATTGATGAATACCGAATTATTTGGCCAGTTCATTACGCAGTTAAAAACAGCTTTTGTGCTTGGCTTTATTGTGGCATTCCCGTATGTGATATTCGAAGTGTGGCGTTTTATTCGCCCGGCTCTTACAGAAAGCGAAGCCCGCAATGCCGGAAAAGTAATAATTGGATGCTCGCTGTTTTTCTTTCTTGGTATAGCATTCAGTTACTTTGTAATTATTCCTTTCTCGGTAAATTTTGCATTTAATTATGTAGTGAGTGAACAAATAGACAACCGAATTACTCTAGATAACTACATTTCATTTTTTACAATGATGAGCTTAGGAATTGGGCTTATTTTTGAATTGCCTATGATTGCCATAGCGCTGGCGCGAATCGGGTTGCTTAGTGCACAAACCATGCGTAGTTTTAGGAGGCATTCGGTAGTAGTTATTTTAATTGTAGCGGCAGTAATTACACCTTCGCCCGATGTGTTTACACAAATGTTGGTAGCCATTCCAATGTATTTCTTGTTTGAGCTGAGCATAATTGCAGCAGCAAGAGTTGAAAAAAGAATTGCAGATTAGCGTTATGAAAACATCCATTGCACTTGGCGGAGACCACGCAGGTTTTGAATATAAAAAGGAGCTGTTGCAGTTTCTTTCCGAAGCAGGTTTTGAAGTAAAAGACTTTGGCCCGTATAGCAGCGAAAGTTGCGATTATCCGGATTTTGTGCATCCCGTAGCACAAGCGATAGAAACCAATACACACACATTTGGTATATTGATTTGCGGCAGCGCCAACGGAGTGGCAATTACTGCCAATAAACACCAAAAAATTCGCGCAGCCATTGCTTGGAATAATGAATTGGCGGCTTTGGCAAGGCAGCACAATAATGCCAATATCCTTTGCCTGCCTGCACGTTTTATTTCATTGGAAGATGCAAAAAAACTAACTGAAACTTTTCTTTCAACGGCATTTGAAGGCGGGCGCCACCAAAATAGAGTGAATAAAATACCTTGTTGCTAAAGGTTGTTTACATTTATTCACAACCTTATTGTAACTTTTAAGACATAGCTTCTCGTTACTAACCTTTACCTTCGTGAAATTGTTTTGCGAAAAATAAAGTACTTTATGAAGTTAAAGCACCTTTCATTCCTATTTTCATTTTACCTGATTGCCATTAGTGCCATTGCTCAAATACAAGACCCCGTAAAATGGAGTTGGAAAGCAGAATCACTACAAAACAATGAATACAATTTAGTGTTTACGGCCGTAATAGAAAAGGGCTGGCATACCTATTCGCAGTTTGTAGGCGAAGGTGGGCCGGTGCCAACTTCTTTTATGTTTGAAAAAAATGGTAACGTAGAATTGTTGGGCAAGCCATCAGAAAAAGGCGATAAGGTAATAGAGGGCATGGATCCTTTTTTTGGTATCAATGTAAAGAAGTTTGACGATCGTGCAGTGTTTACCCAAAAGGTAAAAGTGTTGAAAAATACTGTGTTGAAGGGTAGTTTGGAGTATATGGTTTGCGATGAAGCACGCTGCCTGCCACCCGATACCAAAGAGTTTGAATTCGATTTAAAGGTTGGGGGAAAGAATGAGGTTGCTGTGGTAGAGCCTGAAAAGGGTACCCCCGCAGCACAGGCAGAAGAAGCAGTAATGACATTGCCGGATTCGCTATCAGCTGCGGCTCCCATTACATCTAATGTAGAGGTTTCTGCAGCTTCGGAACGTTTTGGCAGTCCGGTAAAGCAATGTGGAACCGCCATTACCGAAACCCATAACCAAACATTGTGGCAAATTATGGTGCTTGGCTTTTTAGCAGGCTTATTGGCATTGCTTACACCTTGTGTGTTTCCTATGATTCCGCTTACCGTTTCGTTTTTTACTAAGCGCAGCGAAAACCCATCGCGCGGAAAAGTAGAGGCCATGTTTTATGCCTTTAGTATTGTATTTATATACTTTTTAATAAGTGTTCCTTTTTTAATTTTCGATATTTCGCCCGATACGCTAAACGAAATTTCTACCGGAGCACCACTCAATATTTTCTTCTTCGTAATCTTTGTAATTTTTGCTTTCTCGTTTTTTGGGTATTACGAAATTAGTTTGCCAAGTTTTATTGCCAATAAGGTAGATTCCGCATCTAATGTAGGCGGTATTATCGGTATCTTTTTTATGGCGGTAACGCTTGCCATTGTATCGTTTTCATGCACAGGGCCTATATTGGGCTCATTGTTGGTGGGCGCACTTACTTCTAGTGGTGGTAAGGCAAATTTGGTTGCCGGAATGACTTCTTTTGGATTGGCGTTGGCGCTGCCCTTTGGTTTGTTTGCATTCTTTCCACGCCTTTTAAAATCGCTGCCCAAAAGTGGTGGTTGGATGACAACCGTAAAAGTAGTGCTGGGATTTTTGGAGCTTATTTTTGCTATTAAATTCTTGTCGAATGCAGATTTGGTAATGCACTGGGGCATACTGAAATACGAAGTGTTTTTGGCCATTTGGATAGTGTTGGGTTTTGCTATGTTCCTTTATTTAATCGGCAAAATTCGTTTCCCGCACGATCATCCTCATCAAGCAATTAGTAAAACGCGTTTGGCGTTTGCCGGAGTTTCTTTAGTGTTTGTATTGTACACAACTACCGGATTGTTTGGAAACGAGTTGAAGGCTTTTAGCGGCTTCCCGCCTCCTAAATTCTATTCGTTAACTAAGCAGGAAATTAAAATCCATCCGGTAATGGATTACGAAGAAGCATTGGCACTCGGAAAAAAAGAAGGCAAACCGGTAATGATTGATTTTACAGGCTGGGCATGTGTAAACTGCAGGAAAATGGAAGAAAATGTATGGACAGATCCAGAAGTTTTTGCAAGGCTTAAAGAAAAATTTGTATTGGTAAGCTTGTATGTGGACGATAGAAAACCATTGCCTGAAAACGAACAATACATCAGTAAATTCAGTGGTAAAAAAATTAAAACCGTAGGCAATAAATGGAGCGATATGCAGGCTACTTATTTCAATAGCAATACACAGCCTTATTATGTGCTTATTTCGCCCAACGAAAAGTTGCTTACACCTCCGGTTGGCTACACGCCCGAAAAGCAAGAATATATCCGCTTTTTAGATTGTGGTTTAGATGCTATGAAAATGGTAGAAATGCAGGCGGTAGCAAGTAAATAGGTGTTGGGCGTAGGAGGCTAAACAGTTGATGTAAAAAGTTATATGAATAGCGCTTGAGTTAAAAAACTTATAGTAGCTTACACCAAAATTTATGTAGGTTTGCCATAAAGCAAAAGAGTAAGCATAGCGAAGAAATGGCAAAGCAACGCACCAATAAAAATACATCGCTCAAAAATCGTTACCGATTTGTGGTGCTGAACGATGAAACTTTTGAAGAAAAATTTGCCCTTACACTTACTAGAAATAACGCCTTTGTTTTTTTAAGCACAGTTGCCGTTGTGCTAGTGGCACTCACTAGTGCAGCAATTATTTACACGCCATTAAAGTATTTTATTCCGGGCTTTGGCGATTACAATTACCGCAGCCAAATATTGCAATTGCAGTTTAAAGCTGATTCGCTAGAAGAAGCTTTTTTATCGCGAGAGTTGTGGTTGAAGAATATGAATGATGTAATAGAAGGAAAAGTAGATACCGGAATTCCTATAGCGCAGCCTAAAACTGCAGCACAGGGGGAAGTAAATCTAAAACAACCATCTAAAGCCGAAGCTGAGTTGCGGAAAATAGTGGAAGAGGAGGAAAGTTTTTCGCTTAGCTATAATGCTACTTCGGTAAACGAGGAGTTGGAAGAGCTAAAGCAAATACATTTTATGCTTCCCGTAAACGGGTTTATTACAGACGATTTTAATGCCGAGCAAGGGCATTTTGCACTCGATATTGTTACGCCCAAAGATGAACCGGTTAAGGCCATTTTAGACGGTACCATTGTAAGTGCAGCATTTAGTTTAGAGGGGGGCAATACTATTGCCATTCAGCATAAAGATAATTTGGTGAGTTTTTACAAGCATTTGGGAAATATTTCGAAGAAAACGGGTACATTTGTACGAGCAGGTGAAGTAATTGGTATTGTTGGTAATACTGGAGAACTTACCAGTGGTCCGCACCTTCATCTCGAAGTTTGGAAGAACGGAAAACCAATAAACCCCAAAGCAATTATCCCGTTTTAGAGAACTAAACCTAATTTGAAAATGTTTGCAAAAAAAGAAGCCAACCAAGACAAGCTATCCATTCAAAAAGCCATGACCATGTTTGGGCAAGGCACGCAAATTGAAGGTAGCGTTAATTCCGATGGCGATATAAGAATAGATGGTGAAGTTAAAGGTGCACTTACCTCTAAAGCAAAAGTGGTAGTAGGCATTACAGGAGCCGTAGATGGCGATATTTTTTGCCAAAATGCTACCATAGAAGGAAAAGTAAATGGCAATATTTTTGTATCGGATTTGTTGATACTTACCAAGTCTGCATTGGTAACAGGCGATATTCAATTAAAAAAATTGGTGGTAGAAGAAGGTGCGCGTTTTTCAGGAAAGTGCAGCATGGGTAATTTGCAGGTAAATCGTAATCAGGAAGCGCTTTCTAAAGCACTATAACATGCTTTCGCCTTCCATTTCAAACTTTTGGGGCAACTGGAAAGATGCATTTTTCTTTATGTTGAAAATTGCACTAGTGTATGGTTCATGGCGTGTGTTAAAGCATTTGGGCGAAGCCGATCCCAATTTTTTGTTTGGTGCTTGGGAAGGCATGTACGATTTTATTGCAAAGCGGCTTGCCGAAGCCACATCAGTAATTTTAACCTTGTTGGGCTATAGCCACAAGCAGTATGGCAGGGTGGTAATTCCCGATGGTGCAAGAGGAATTATTATTGCCAATTTGTGTGTGGGCGTAGCGGCATTTTACATTTATACCGGTTTAATAATTGCATTTGGAACCAATTGGCGCGATAAACTTTGGTTTATTCCGCTTGGCTTGCTACTTATCTTTATTATCAATATTTTTAGAGTGCTTGCCCTTGTGTTGGTACAGTTGCATTACGAGCAATTTTTTAAACTGGCACATACTTATGTTTATGTTGTAATTACCTATGGGCTTATTTTTGCTTTGGTAGTTTTTTGGATGGAAAAGTTAGCTTTTAAAAATGCCAAACAGGCAATGCAGTAAATGGAAAAGAAAGTAGTTTTTGTTCAGTTGTTACAAGAGTTGGTATGGTGGGTTATTACTGCGGTGGTTTGCATAGCCGTGTTAAAGCCGGTTACAGAAAAAATAAACTACGGTTACCTGATAGAAAATGCGTTTTTTATAGTGGCAGGTATTACAACTATTCGTTATTTTCTATTTTTTAATTCATTATTTTTTTTGAAAAACAAGTGGGTGCGCTTTGTGTTTTTTACTATGAATTTTGTATTGTGGGTGTATGTACTGAACCGCTACGAAATGCTGTTACAAACAATTGATTATTTTGATATTGGCTATTTCGGAATGCCACTAAAGCCACTTACCACACACGAACACACAACACTATTGCAGTATTTGTATAAAGAAATTTTATTAAGTGGACTTTGTGCTTTGTTGGGTTTTATGCTGTTGAATCTTCGTTTTGTAGGTTCTTATTGGAAAGTAGCTAAAGTTAGATTTACCACTCGGATGCAAACGTAAAAAGCAACCGAATTGGTTTCTTAATTTTAATAACTGAAATAGGTTTTTAAATTTGTAAACTAAGCATATGAAAAAAATATATTTTGCCTTTTTAGTATCGTTAGGATTGGTGTCCTGCAGTAGCGAATCTGGTATTCACGGTGAACGTGAAACTACCTTTGCACTTTACAAGTTAATTTACCAAGCTTCTGGTAACACAACTCGTGCACAAGCAGAGTTTTATGAGTTTAACGAAAATGGCAGAAAGCTGAATTTGCAGCGCTCTGCATCTGCCGAAGTACGTTTTAAGAATTCTACTCAAGATGTAAAGTTCAACGATAATAGTTTGTATTTCTACCGCGACTTCAAAGGTAAAGAAATAGGAGTGTCGGTATATTTTGAGTATGTGGCCAAAACTCAAGCATACGTTAATACTTTATCACTGCCAACCTCTATTGGAATTGGTACTAGTTTCAACTCGTTTGTAAAGGCAAATGGCGCTACCGTTCCTTTTACCGGAGCCGTGGCAGCAAACGAAAAAGTAGTACTTAAAATTGCAGATGCTACATTTGAGAATGCAACGCTTGGAAGCGCTGAATTTGTATTAAGTGCACAAGATGTAGCGGCTGTTCCTGTAGGTAATGTGCCGGTGTCGGTTACGCGCATTAAGCGAGTAGCAGCCGCAGAAGCCACACCTGCCGGAGGTATTTTGCAAACAGAGTACCATTCGGGAGATAAAATAATTACCGTTCAGTAAAATTCTAAATAAATTTTAACGCTGTTTTAAGCGCTGTAAACTTATTTTCGCCAACTCAGTCGTATTGGCATTATTCAATAACATTTAAGAAATGAAAAAAACGTTTTATGTAGCGGCTTGTGCATTTTTAGCATATTCTGCCAGCGCACAAACCATTCAAGACGCACAAAAAGAAATTGAAAGCGAAAACTTTTTCAAAGCAAAATCGCTATTAAAAAAGATGTTGGTAGATCCTGCCAGTGATAAAAGTGCAGTAAACTACTACTTAGGTAATGCTTACTTGAAAGATGATGATAAAGATTCTGCAAAAATATTCTATAATGCAGCAGTAGCAACCGATGCAAAAGCCGCAATTGCCAGTACCGCAGCCGGAAGATTAGCACTACTAAGCAATAAGAAAGAAGAAGCCAAAACAGCCTTTGATCGTGCTTTGCAAACTACCAGATTTAAAAATGCCGAGATACACTACCAAGTAGGCGATGCTTACTATTCTGCTCCCGAAAGGAATTTGCCGGAAGCTGTAAAAGCATTTGAAGAAGCAGTTCGTTTAAGTCCTAAAAATGGTAATTATTTAATTGCATTAGGCGATGCTTATTTAGATAGCAACGAAGGCGGTAAAGCACTTAGCAAATATGAGTCTGCACGCGATTTAGATCCTAAAAATGCTTTAGCATTATTGAAAGTTGCTCGCGTAAACCGTGCCGGTAAAATTTATCCCGATGCTATTACGGCTTACGAAAGCGCCATTCAAGTTGACCCCAATTTTGCCATTGCATACAAAGAGTTGGGCGAAACTTACTACCTCAGCAAGCAGTACGATAAAGTAGCGCCTATGTTTAAGAAGTATGTAGAGCTAAATAGTGAAGATGCTGAGGCAAGAACTAAATACATTGCTTTTCTTTTCCAAACAAAAGATTATGAAAATGTAATAACTGAAGCCCAAAAGGCATTAGCAGCAGAGCCAAACAACTATGTTTATTACAGAATGACAGCTTTTGCAAATTACGAGTTGAAGAGGTACAAAGATGGATACGAAGCCTCACAAAAATTTTGGGCGCTAAACGATAAAAAAGTAAAGCCGATAGATTATGTATATTCTGCAAAATTGGCATCGCTAGCCGGAGATACTGCTCAGGCTATTAGCTACTTTACCACAGCTTTACAGAATGAGCCAGATAACTGCGATTTGTTGGGTGAGTTTGCAAAGGCACTGTATTTTGCAAAACGCTATCCCGAAGCAGTTACACAGTACAATGCTAAGTTTACAAAGTGTGGTTCGTTGGCAGCATTAGATATTTTCAATCTTGGAAGAGCATATTTCTTTAATAAAGACTATGTGAATGCCGATACTACTTTTGCTCAATTTATTGAGAGAACACCTTCTACACCCGAAGGATATTTATGGCGTGGTAAAAATGCAGCATTTATGGACGATGCTGCCAGTCCTAAGTTTTTGGCAATGCCTTACTATCAGTTGTTTGTAGATAAGTTTGGTGCAGACCCAACCAAAAACAAAAAAGGACTGATTGAGTCGTATATCTATTTAGGTTCTTACTATGCATCTAAAAATGATGTGGCAACTGCAAAAGCTAATTTTAATAAAGCATTGGAGTTAGACCCGGCAGATAAGGATGCTTTGGAACTTTTAAAAATGATGAAGTAATAAAATAATGATACTGCCAATTGTAGCTTATGGCGAACCGATACTTCGTAAAAGAGGCGTAGATATAGATAAAAATTATCCAGATCTCCAGAAGTTGATAGACGATATGTTTGAAACAATGGAGCATGCCAAAGGCGTAGGCTTAGCAGCTCCACAGATAAATAAATCTATTAGGCTGTTTGTAATAGATAGCATTAGAATGACCGATGATGATGACGATACTCCTAATCCGGAGGGCTTAAGAGAAGTATTTATTAACCCTAAGTTGTTTGATGAAACCGGAAAGGAATGGGTGTTTGAAGAAGGTTGCCTGAGTTTGCCGGGTATAAGAGAAAATGTAACCCGCTTAGATACAATTGCCATTCAGTATTACGATCGCGATTTTAATTTTCACGAAAAGACCTTTCATAAACTCACTGCACGTGTAATTCAGCATGAGTACGACCATATTGAAGGAAAGCTGTTCATAGACCATTTGAAACCTTTGAAAAGAACATTGCTTAAAGGTAAACTAGAAAATATTTCTAAAGGGAAGGTGAACGTAGATTACAAAATGCGCTTTCCTAAAAAGTAGTTTATTGTATGCAGGCTGAATTAAAAGTAGCCTTAGTGCAAACAACGCTGGCTTGGGAAGATATAGCTGCCAATTTACAACATTTTACTGCGCTGCTTGCCGATGTGCCACCGGTGGATGTTATAGTACTACCGGAGATGTTTTCTACAGGATTTTCTATGAATACCGCATTGGCAGAGTCAATGGATGGGAGTGCGGTAACATGGATGAAGGATATGGCTGCCAAAAAGAAATCGGTATTATGTGGGAGCTTAATGATGGTGGAAAATGGCTCGTTTTTTAATCGTTTTGTATGGGTAACGCCTGCCGGAAGTATTGCAGTTTACGATAAACGTCATCTCTTTTCGCTTAGTAAGGAGCAATTGTATTACACCGCAGGAACCCAAAAGCTGGTAATTGAATATAAGGGTTGGAAAATTTGCCCAATGATTTGCTACGATTTAAGATTTCCTGCATGGAGTCGCAACCAAAGTTTATATGATGTGTTGCTATATGTGGCAAGTTGGCCTCAGAAGCGTAGCTTGGCTTGGAAAGCATTGTTGCCTGCTCGTGCAATAGAAAATCAGTGCTATGTAATTGGCGTGAATCGAATTGGCTGCGATGGAAGTAACGTAGAGCATGCTGGCGACTCGGCTCTTTTTTCGCCATTGGGCGATATGTTGAGTGCTAATATCGAAGATAAGGAATGTGTTACTATGGTAGTATTGCAGGCATCAACCATAAAAGATGTTAGAGCTAAACTTCCCTTTCTACAAGATGCCGATACTTTTATGATAAGTTCAACAATTGAAAGTAAGCTAGATTAGTTTGGTATTGGACAAAAAAAAGAGGCTGTTTTTTTAAAACAACCTCCTTAATATAAACCTAAAGATATAAAGTTAAGCGGTTTTGCTCTTTGCTTCTCTAATTTTTTTTGCACCATAAACAGCTCCGGCACCCAATAGCAATAATGCCCCACCATCAATAGGTGTTGCTACTGGAGGCGGAGGTCCTCCCGGACCTTGTGCAAACAATACAGAAACACTAACAAATGTAAGAGCCAAAGAGGCTAAGATTTTGTATTTCATAGAAGTGTATTATTTCTAATTGGATACAATAATAATTTTTTTTTTCAAATTCCAAATGTGGAATTGTAGTTAAACTGTTACAGATTTTAAAACATTGGCTACCGTTTCTCCTATTTCTGCGGGTGAGGCTACTACGGTTAATCCACATTGACGCATAATTTCCATTTTAGCAGCAGCAGTATCTTCTGCTCCACCAATAATGGCTCCGGCATGTCCCATTCTTCTTCCGGCAGGTGCAGTTTGGCCTGCAATGAAACCTATTACCGGCTTTTTATTGCCATTTTCTTGAATCCAACGAGCGGCATCGGCTTCTAAGCTGCCACCAATTTCGCCAATCATAACAATGGCTTCTGTTTCTGGATCGTTCATGAATAATTCAACGGCCTCTTTGGTGGTGGTACCAATAATTGGGTCGCCTCCAATACCAATGGCGGTGGTAACGCCTAGTCCGGCTTTGGCAACTTGGTCGGCAGCTTCGTAAGTGAGTGTGCCGGATTTTGAAACGATGCCTACATTACCTTTTTTGAAAACAAAACCGGGCATAATACCAACTTTAGCTTCGTTTGGTGTAATAATGCCAGGGCAGTTTGGGCCAATTAGTCTAGAATTTCTAGTGCTTAAAAAGTTTTTAACTTTCACCATGTCTTGTACGGGAATGCCTTCGGTAATGGCTACAATTAGCTCAATTCCGGCATCGGCAGATTCCATAATGGCATCGGCAGCAAATGCAGGTGGAACAAATATTATGCTTACGTTTGCGCCTTCTTGTTTTCTGGCATCCCATACGGTATTAAATACGGGCTTTTCAATATGTTTGGTACCACCTTTGCCCGGAGTAACTCCTCCAATAACGTTGGTGCCGTATTCAATCATTTGGGTGGCGTGGAAGGTGCCTTCTTTTCCTGTAAAACCTTGTACTACTACTCTTGAATTTTTGTTTACTAATACACTCATAATGAAAACGTTAGATTGCTAAATTTTATTCAATGTTGTTTGCTGAAATTTAAGTTTTATAGTTTAATACTGTGCTCTTCTTCTCAAATCTTTCAGAAAATCGGAAGCGAATATAAAATCAAAAAGTTCTCCGGAGGTTATTTGTAGTATTTCTTTGTTATTGCCTTCCCAGTACTTTAATCCTTCGTGTAAAAAAACTACTTTATCGCCTATGCCCATTACGCTGTTCATATCGTGGGTATTGATTACAGTAGTCATTTTGTATTCTTCTGTAATTTCTTTGATAAGATGGTCTATTACTAGTGCGGTTTTGGGGTCTAAGCCGGAGTTGGGTTCATCGCAGAATAAGTATTTGGGGTTATTTACAATGGCGCGTGCAATGCCAACACGTTTTTTCATGCCACCAGAAAGTTCGCCCGGGTATTTCTTGTTGGTTCCGCTCATGTTTACTCTATGGAGGCAAAAGTTTACGCGATCGGCCTTTTCGCTGTCTGCCATATCTGTAAACATATCTAAAGGAAAACGGATGTTGTCTTCCACGGTCATTGAATCGAAGAGTGCGGTTCCTTGGAAAAGCATTCCAAATTCTTGGCGGATTTTTTTCTTTTCGTCAAAATCCATTTTGGTTATATCGCGGTTGCTGTAAAGGATGCTTCCTTCATCGGGCTCAAACAGCCCTACCAAACATTTTAACGTTACGGTTTTTCCGGAACCGGATTTCCCTATAATGAGGTTGCATTTTCCTGCTTCAAAAACTGTACTCACACCACGCAAAACTTGCTGTGTGCCAAAGTTTTTCTTTACGTTTTGCATTTCTATCATAACAGTAAAAAGGCAACTAAGAAGTTAACAACAATAACTACAACACTGCTTTGCACTACTGCTTGCGTGCTGGCAACTCCAATTTCTACAGCACCTCCTTGTACAGTATAGCCTTTAAAACACGAAATGGAGGAAATAATAAATGCAAACAAAATGGATTTAATGAACATGATAAATACATCGTAGCTTTTCATGGCATCTTGTACACCGCGTACATATTCGCTGGTAGTGTAGAAATTGCCAAGCACGCCAGCCAGCCAGCCTCCGGTAATTCCTAAAAATACACTAATAATTACCAACATAGGAAACATAAAAAAGGCTGCAATAATTTTGGGGCCAATAAGATAGGAGCGGGTATTTACACCCATAATTTCGTATGCGTCAATTTGTTCGCTTATACGCATGGTTCCTAACTCTGAAGCGATGTTTGAGCCTACTTTTCCTGCTAAAAGAAGTGCTGAAAGGGTAGGGGCTAATTCTAATATCATGCTCTTGCGCACAATGGAGCCCATCCACCACATGGGCACTAAGCTAATGCTGCGCAATTGGTACGAGAACTGAACAGATGTTACAGCACCCATAAACAGTGAAATAATAGCAATAATTGGCAATGAACCAATACCTATAGAGTAGCATTGGCGCATGGCTTCGAGCCAATACATTTTGGTTTTTTCGGGGCGCGCAAATGATGCGCGTATGAGTAGCAAATAATCACCTAAGGGTTGAAAAATTTTATCCATCGAAAATCAAATCTACATAAATTTTGAAGTTCAAACAGCGCAGATTCTAAGATTGTATCAACAATAGTGTTTCTGCTTTGGCAATGTGTAGCTAAGGGCTGAATGCGTAGTAGGGTGTAGGGTATTGTTTGTTTAGAAAAGTTATTCTGTAATGCCTATTCTTTGGGAAATATCGTATTCGTTTCTATTGGAGGCACTGCGCGAGATAAGTTCTGCTAAAAAACCGGCCAAGAAAAGTTGTACGCCTACGATTATAGAAATTAAACCGAGGTAAAAGATAGGTCGCTCTGTCATTCTATATGCTGCAAATGCAAATTTTGCAATAGAGAGGTACAGCAATACGCAAAAACCAATAAAGAAACTTAGTATGCCCAGACCACCAAATAGGTGCATGGGGCGCTTTGCAAATTGGGTTATGAAGGTAACGCTTAGCAGATCTAATAGTCCATAAAGGAAGCGCTCGATTCCAAATTTGGTAGTGCCGTATTTGCGGGCTTGATGTTGCACTGTTTTTTCGCCTATTTTGGAGTAGCCTGCACGTTTGGCAAGTACTGGAATGTAGCGGTGCATTTCACCATAAACTTCAATGCTTTTTACTACTTCGTTTTTATATGCTTTTAAGCCGCAGTTCATATCATGCAGTTGAATGCCGCTTACTTTTCGGGTTGTCCAATTGTAGAGTTTGCTGGGGATGTTTTTGGTGAGTGTGTTGTCGAAACGTTTTTGTTTCCAACCGCTAACAAGGTCGAAGTTTTCTTTTGTAATTAGGTTGTAAAGTTCGGGAATTTCATCGGGAGAGTCTTGTAAATCGGCATCCATTGTAATTACTACATTGCCTTGTGCAGCTTCAAAGCCTTTATACAAGGCAGCGCTCTTGCCGTAGTTTCTTTTAAATTTTATGCCTTTAAGATTGGGGTTTGCCTGTGCCAGTTGTGTAATTACTTTCCAAGAATTGTCTTTACTGCCATCATCTACTAGAATTACTTCGTAGGTAAAGTGGTGCTGGCTCATAATGCGTTCAATCCACTGCGTTAATTCCGGCAGCGATTCTTCTTCGTTCAACAAAGGTACAACTACTGAAATATCCATCAGGCAATGTTGTTATTGGTGTTTTCGTTTCTTCTCACAAACAAAGCAATGAGCGATGAAAGAATAAGGCTTACTACTAAGGAGCCTGCAAGCCTCATGGCTTGTGTTTTTAGAGTGGGTGAAAAGTCGGTGTATTTCAGTATTTTTAATTGTTTTTCGATTTGGTCTTCGGGCAAATTCATTTTCTCGTACATGGCTGCCGATTTTTCGATGGTTGCTTCTTTAATTATTTCAACCAAGCCGGGGTCTATTACTTTAAAAAGTGCATAGCCAAACCAATCAATAATAAGCGAACTTGTGATGGCAATAATAAACAATACTAAGAATGCTTCGCCATAGCTTTTGTAGCCGTTGTTTTCTTTGCGGTAGGTAATACCGCCATATATCATAAAGAATAAGGGAATTAAATAAATTGATAGCATAAAAAACGATGCGAGTATGGTAGCATCGAGTAGGTAAAACAGCATGTAAATTACTATCATAAGCAAACCGCTCATAATGCCGAATTTAAGTGATGTGGTATATTTCATGGTTTGAAAATTATCTGAGTTCGGGTGCTAAAAATATTTGCCCATTATTGATAACGCCTAATGATTTACCAACAAGTTGCTTGCCAATAAACGGGGTGTTTTTAGAAGTAGAGGCAATATGCTGTTCGGTAAAAATCCATTTAAAATCGGGAGAAAACAGGGTAAGGTCGGCTTTGCTTTCTTCTTGAATTGTATGCGTTGGAATACCTGCAATTTTGCGTGGGTTTTCGGAAAATAGGCGTATTATTTGCTCGGTAGTTACTTTTGTGTGCAATGCTGTATTGGCAAGGGCAAAAGATGTTTCTAATCCAATGATGCCAAAGTCTGCCTTATCGAATTCCAGTTTTTTGCAATCGTTTTCGTGTGGTAGATGTTGCGATGTAATAGTATCAATCGTGTTGTCTTGAATAGCTTTTATGAGTGCATCAATATCGCTTTGGGTGCGCAAGGGCGGATTGGTTTTAAACAAAGTGTTGTAGTTGCCTATAGCTTCATCGGTAGCTGCTAAATGATGTGCATTTACTGATGCTGTTACTTGTAGTTTTTTCTTTTTGGCAGCCCGTATAAGTTCTGTAGATTTTTTGAGTGATATGTCTAAAAAGTGGAGTCTGGATTGGGTGTATTCCAATATAAACAAATCGCGCGCTACTGCTAATTCTTCTGCAAATGCAGGCATGGCAGGTAAGCCAAGTAAAGTACTTGTAACGCCTTCGTGCATAGCTCCGTTTTTGGAGATGCTTTTGTCTTCGGGGTGCATAAAAACTACTCCGTTGAAGGCTTTTATATAATCTAAAGCACGCTCCAATAAACCTGCATTGGGTGAAGGATGTAGCCCATCAGAAAAAGCTACTGCTCCGGAATTATACATGTCGTATAATTCGGCCAGTTCTTTGCCTTCGCAATTTTGTGTAAGTGCTCCTACCGGCAATACGGTTACAATATTTCCTTGTGCTTTGGTGCGCACATACTCTATCATGCTTTTGCTATGCAGCGCAGGTGCAGTATTGGGCATGGTACAAACGTGTGTAAAACCTCCTGTGGCGGCAGCGCGGCAGCCGCTTTCTATATTTTCTTTCGGTTCAAAACCTGGGTCAGCAAAAAAGCTGTTTAAATCTACCCATCCGGTGCTAAGATGTAATCCTTTAAATTTTATCTCGGTGTATTTACCGGAAGGCTTGAGGTTGCTACCAATTTTTGAGATAATACCGTTTTGAATAAAAACATCTTTAACGGTGTTGTGGTGCTTAGAGCCGGTGTCAATAATCTTTGCGGATCGAATAAGAATGTTCATGAAGTTGTTTACCGGAACTCAAAAATATAAATGAAAGGCAATTTTTTGCATGAAGTTTTTCTTCGTGGGTAGAATAGTGTATTTCTAATTGTAGAAATACTATAAAGTGGTATAAAAGAAAGAGGCTGCTCTTTTGGAACAGCCTCTTAAAAGATGAAATAATTATTTACCAGCGTTTTTCGTAACCGCCACGGTTGCCGCCTTTGTTAAAGCCGCCTCCACCGCGATTAAAGCCTCCGCCTTTATTGAAACCACCGCGACTTCCGCCTTCAGGGCGATCTTCGGCTTGTTTCACAGAAAGTTGTCTTTCAAAGAAATCAACACCGTTTAGCTGGGCAATTGCTTGTGTGCCTTCTTCTTCGTTAGGCATTTCAACAAAGCCGAAGCCACGGCTTCTTCCTGTTTGTTTGTCGGTAATAATTTTTACACTGCTTACGGTGCCGAAGCGCTCGAAAGCCTCACGCAGACCGTCTTCGGTGGCGCGGAAGTTAATGTTACTTACGTAAATGTTCATGGACTAAAATTTAATACTGAATACTGTGCTTAGTCCATTCAAATACGAATACCGAATAAAGACTTAAAGACAAATTCGACACGAAAGTAATTCTTTTTGGAATTTTGTAGCATTTTGGTAAAAAATTATTTATTAAGTACTTTTATTATGCCGCTGCCGCTATAAGAGTGGTATTCTCCGGCATACATGGCATCGGCACTTAATGTTCCTAATTGATAGGTGCCGGGGCTAACGGCACGCACGGCATAGTAATAAGTTTGCTTTGTTTTATCGGCATCTACAAAAAAGTGAATACGGTCATCGCGTATATCGGTGTAGGTAGCATAGTTCTCATTTTTTATCCAGTTGGTGCCGGGTATTTCTTTGGTGCGGGGATTTTCAATTTCAAACCCTGCAGGCAGCATATCTGTTATTACAACGTTTTCAATGCTTCTGCCAAAGGCATTTTCGAGCGAAATTGCAACTATTACCAAATCGTTTTGTTTGAAATTAAAATTGGTAATTGCTCGACCATATCTGTCGTAAAAGGTTCTGCGTACTTTTAAGAAGTTGTCTTCTTCTTTTACTTTTCCGGATTTAGAAATGCCACTGCTTTCCCAGAAGTAATAGAGTTTTCCGGTTCCTTTTGTTTCAATTTCAACTTGGTTTGTTTTTAGCTGTGCAGGTGAAATTTTAATTGAATTATTTTTTACTTCTCCTATCAATTTGCCTGCCGATTTTATAGTGGCATGTATATTGCCAGCAGCATCTTTTTTTGCTAACTTACCTAAGGCCGTAATGCCAAACGAAAGTTCTTGTGTGCTTAGGTATTTTCTTGTATTGAACTCTTGGGCAATTTGTTTTGCTAATACGGGAATCTGAAGGTTTTGCGGTTGTACATCAATAAGCACATTTAATGCCAATGCTTGGTTGCGCAAATCGCTGGAGAAGTTGTTGCTTACATCTTTGTCGGAAATTTCCTCTGAAAAATTTTGTGGTAGCAGTTCATTTAGCTTGGATTTATCGCCTCCAAGAGCGAAAGCTGCAGCCAATAAAAATTTGCCTTCGGTGGTGAGCAGATGAGGATTTGCTTTGTAATAATTCATGGAGCTTTTGGGCGTTTTCCCGGCTAAGGAAAGTACATAAAGGCTGTATGGAATTTCAGGCGCGGCAACCATTTTGGAGTTGCCTCGGTTGAAGAAGTATTTGTACATTTCTTTATTGCGCAATTTGGATTCTAAGAATTGAAGAAGTGGATTCAAAAGATGTTCATCTACGGAGTATCCGTTTTGTTTTGCTTCGATAAGAAAATGTGCAGCAAAGGCACTTGCCCACCAATGTTCGCTTGGTTGATTATCCCAAAGGGTGATACCTCCACTATAGAGTTGGCGCATTTTAATTTTTTTGATGGCTTCGGTTACATTGTAAGCGGCAGATTTATTGCTCTGCTGGTTGCTGCCAATGGCTTCGCTTAGTTCAGAGAAGTATATTTGAGGAAAGGCGGCAGCGGTAATTTGCTCGGTACATCCGTATGGATAGTGTATGAGTTCGGTTAGGTTTTTACCAAAGGCTGCTAAGGGTGAATTGCTGAGCGTTAGTGTGTAAGATTCGGTTCCGTTCATAAAATCGGCATTGCCAAGCGTAAGAGATTGGTTTTGTCCTGCGGCAATTATTCCATTGCCTGAAATTTTTTGTAAAGAGGCGGTGGGGCGCACGGTAATGTCTGTTTCATCGCTAAATTTTTCGCTTCCGGAGGTTGCACTTACTTTTACTTTGGCTTCGCCAATACTGTTTTTGGCAAGGAGTTTAAACGATGTTTTGCTTTCGGAATTGGCAGGAATATATAGTTCAGTATTTTCAATACCTTGATATGCCAAAGGACCTTCGGTTGCTACTGCAATTTTTATATTCATTGGTTTGGCGGTGGTGTTGCTTAATGTAAGCGACACATCGGCTTCATCGCCCGGAGATAAAAAGCGTGGTAATCCGGTGCTGAGCACTACAGGATCGGCCACTTTTATAAATGATTCTGCTGCACCAAATTTTTCGTTTACATAGTTTACTGCCATGAGGCGCAACTCGCCACTAAACTGTGGTATGTTTACCTCGAAAGTAGCAGTGCCATTGCTGTTGGTAGATTGTATGCCACTCCAGTAACGCACTAGTTTTACGCGTTTATTGCTAATGGGGTTGGTGCGTTTACTTAAATCGAAACCATCGCCACCAACACTGCGGAGCGGGCTTTTAATTTCGGGGAAAAGGCGGGCGTAAAAATCGTAACCAATTACATTTAATGCACGTTTGCTATAGAAGAAATCGAATGGGTCGGGAGTTTTGTAATTGGTTATTTGCAATATACCTTCATCTACTACCGCTAAGGTAACAAGCGAGTTGGGGGCGCCCTTTACAGTGATGTTTTGGCGTGTGTGGCTTCTAACTTTTTCGGGGGCTTGGATTTGAACATTTATTTTTCTGGCAGGCTCTGACACGCTTATGTTTTTAAAGCCGTGTGCAACGGTAAGCGGCATGGTGCTTTCGGTATGTGCTTTAAAAAGTGTAGCGGTAATATACGCATTGGGCAGGTGTGCTTTCTTTAGTTGAATTGACGCTGTGGCAGTTCTGTTTTCTACGTTTAGATAAAACTTTTCCATTACATCATCGCGCTCTACTGTTACCAGCATTTTTCCGTTAAATGGTGTTTTGAAAAGTAGTTTTGCCTGCTCTCCGGTTTGGTAGTTTTCTTTATCGAGAGCAATGTCAATGTTTCCCTCTTTGTTTACTTCAAAGTTAGAAGTGCTGTTTCCCCAATTTCCGTAGCTATAAAACTGTTGCTGCACATAGCTGTTTGCTCCGGGCAGCGATACTCTAATTTCGTAATCGCCAGGGGTTTTTGGTATGAAATTAAAGACGGTGTTTTGACCGGATATAGTAATGGTTTGGTCGGTAAGAATTTTATCGTCCACTTGACTTTCGTAGCGAAAGTAATCCCAGCTTTTGGTTAGTACGGTTTTGTATTCGTGTTTAATAACTTGAACTCTGGCTTGCGAAGTGGTTGCGGTTTCATTTGCAAGTAGTGCCACTAAACCAAAGCGAATATTTTGGTTGAGTGGTTGATAGTTGTAGTTGTTTTGTTGAATGCCAAGAAATACTTTTTGTGTGAATATATCGGCAGTGTTAAAACGATTTACGGGGCGTCCTGTTTCATCAAAAACGGTAGTGAATAAATTGGCTTTTACAATGCCTTGGTTGGTTATATTGGTTGGCATTTCAAATACTTCGCTAAAGCTGCCGGAATTATTGGTGATGCCTTGTCTTGTAATGCTTTGGAAGTACTCTTCTAAATTGGAAAGCGAAAAATCGTAGTTGGGGAATTTTTTAGGGTTGAATGTTTGGAAGTTGTATTGAAGTTCAACTTCGTAGTTGCGTTCTGCTGCCGGTGTTCCAAAGAAGTTTTGTGCTTCTACTTGCAGTTTTATAGTGTCTTTTTCTGTAAGTTCTGTTTGTGCCAACTTTGAAATTACACGAATTTTATCGGGCATAAATTCTTCTACCAATATACTTTTGCTAGCGAGAAGCACATCGTTTGGTGTAAAGAGTTCAAACAGATAACTGCCCGTAATGGCATTGGCGGGAAGTTCGTAGGCTACTTCAAACGAGCCTTGTTTGTTTAGTGTTTTTTTCTGCGATTTTAGTACTTGTCCGTTGGGTAATTTAAAACTCATTTTCACAGGAATTTCGCCTGCGGGTTGCCAATTGGCAGTGCGTATAATTGCCGATAAATTCACGGTTTCTCCCGGGCGATACATATCGCGCTCGCCATAAATAAATGCATCGAAGCCCGAAGATGAAAGTATTTTTCCTCCCACATCAAAACGGGAAGTTTCTATGCGCGAATCGCGCAAACTTAGATAGTTGAAATCGGTAGATGTTTTTGCTGTAATAAGCGCAGGTGCAAATCCTGGAGCATCGAATTTTTTCAATTGAATTACGGCATTGCCATTATTGTCGGTAATACCGGAGCCAATAAGTTGGTTGTTTTTTCCAAACACTTGGCATTCTACCCTGCCAAGGGCGTTGGCAGATTTTAGAGAGTTGGCAAATACTACAACCGTGTTTTCGGTTTGGCGTGCCATAAGCCCAAGGTCGCTTACAGAAATAAGGCGGCTGTCGTTTATCCAGTAATCGGCAGTGGAGCGCAACATAATGTGGTATAGTCCTTTGAATTCTGGGAGTTTGTCTTTAAAGTTGAAATTCAATACACGCAATTCTCCTTTTTTGGGTAGGCGAGTTGTGGCTATTTCTTCTTCATACACAATATCCGATGCAGAAAAAGAGCCATCGTTGTATTCGTAGTCGCTGTAATAATCGTTTGAAACACCGTTGCTGAGTGCTGCCATTATATTGCTTTCATATACTTTGCGGATGGTGATTTTTACGGCAGGGACATTTACAATATTCACCATTAAATTTTTATTGCCTTTTGCACTAAGGTAGCCTGCAGTTTTATCTGAAAAAGAAATAGATGGCTCTAGTGCACCAAAGCCTATGTTGTTTAAATAATTCTCTTTCAATTCTCCGCCAATAATGCCTTTTAGCCCTTTGGCAATGGTGAGTTCAAATGTTTTGGTGGCATCAAAATCGGGCGATGAAATGAGTATACCCGCATCGGTAACTTGTGCATTAAACGCCACCGGAGGATTGATGCTTATGAATGATTTAAGTTGGTTGCCAAGTATTTTTTGTGATGTATAAACTTGAATAGTTCCTTCTGCGCCATCGTGGGCTGCCTCTACGTTACTGATGTTTAATACAAATGGCGAGGCAAGGGTATAGTTGGCATTTAGTACTTCTTTGGTTTCGTTTTTTCCGCCAATGGGAAGTAAGCCTTTTTTTATTGAGATATGGAGATTATACTCTTTATCTAAAGGTTTTATTCCCTTTATGAAGAGAGAAAATTGTTGTGTATTATCGGTAGGAGTTAAAGTAAAAGGAGTTTCTATTCCATTTACTTTAGCTGAAATAAATTTTTCTAAGCCGTTTATATTTTGACCGTGGGTAAAGACAACATCTGCCTGAATACCAATTTCGCGGGTGGCGCTATTGGTTACAGTCCATTGAGCTGTAAAGTTTTCAATATGTTGTGGTGAAGTATAGAAGTTTAGCTTAGCAATACGCCCCAATTTATACTTTGAAAATTTGCAAACGGCATCGGTAATTTCTGCCGTGAATGTGGTGGCAGGCGGTAACCCGTTTGCAGGTGAAAACACTAAGGTGTTGTTGTTTTCCCAGCGGTAACTGCCTTCTATATTGGGTGAAAATTTTATGTAATCTTCTTTGAGCCATCCTCCGGCTTGCAAGAGGCTGTCGCTTACCACATCTTTACTAAAGGAGAACGTGAGATTGGTGCGCAATGGAACTTCTTCGGTGCAGTTGGTGGCTATAAGTGTAACTCTGTTTGAGTTGTTGCATGCAGCAATAAAGAGCAGCACAATTGCCGCAAGGGAAGTCGGAAAATTAAGGCGCATAAAATGAAGTTTGAAAGGAAAGCGAATGTAAAACGGAAGGTAAATAATTTTATTTCAGTAACGGTAGTGTGTTTTTTATATGAGGCTGCTTATTAAACAAGTAAAAAGTGGAATGCCGCAAAGGTGCTACATTATGGTTTTCTGTAATACCAAAGCAGGCTTACATTGGCTAATAAAATCATGGCGCCCGCTTGGTGAGCCACGCCCCAAAATACAGGGATTTTTCCGGTGCAATTGAGTACGGTAATGATTCCAATAGCCGCTTGTAAAGTTACAGTAAGCAATAAGCTTTTGATTCCAATTGGCAGTTGATTCCAACTGCTTTTTTTTGCTTCTGCAAATACCATGTAAACAGATAGTACCCAAATGCTGTAGGCTGTAATTCTGTGTGTAAATTGTATAAAAGTTCTTCCCCAAAAATCGGTGGCATTGTATTGGAAAAAGCCACTCCAAGAAACTTTTTCGGTTACAAGTGCCGATGGAAAGAATTCACCCAGCATCAATGGCCAAGTAGGATACGCCAAACCTGCGCGCATACCGCTTAAAATACCGCCTAATACAATTTGGATAAATACCAAAACGGTAAGCAGTATGGTAAGGTTTTTAGTTGAATTACTTAGTTGATATAATGCAGCTTTGTTTCGATTCTGCACATATATTGCTAACCAAACCAAGTATGCAAAAAGACTGAGTGCCAGCAATAAATGAATGCTTAAATGTATGGGTGGCACGTACATACCTGTTAGCCCGCTGCGAACCATAATCCAACCATACACTCCAATAAGTCCGCCCCATAAGAAAAGTATGCCAATGCGTTTAAAGAAGGCTTTGTCTAACCATTTTTTCCAAACAAAAAATGAGAAAGGAATGATGAATGCAAAGCCCATAAAGCGCGCCCAAAAACGATGGAAGTATTCCCAGAAATATATCCACTTGAATTCGCTTAGCGCCATATCTTGGTTAATGGTTTTAAATTGAGTTATGTTTTTATACAGTTCAAACTCTTGCTGCCATTCAGTTTCGTTTAAAGGTGGTACAATGCCTTTTACGGGCTTCCATTCGGTGATAGATAAACCCGATTCGGTAAGCCTTGTTACGCCACCAACTATTACTTGAAAAAATACCATTGCACAACCTGCAAAAAGCCATGCGGCTACCCATTTTCTAGCAGTTTCAGTCATAACAGAAGTTTAGGAGTGCGAAGGTAAAAATAGCAGGCGCAACTTGTTTTTATTTCAGTTAAATAGCTTAAACAATTCTTAAAGCCTTAATTGTTTTGAACATTTGCATTTATGCGGGAAAATTGCTTATGTTCCCAACCTTAATAAATAATCTTTTACTGCAAGGTGAACTATGGGTATGAAGAAAGTTCTTAGTTTATTATGGTGCGTATGGTGGATACAGCTAAGTCTTGCGCAAGGAATATTCAAAGGTAAAGTGAGCGAGGATAGTACTGGAAAAATACCGGTATTTCAGGCAGAAGTTTCTGTTTTGGCAAATGCTGCCGAGGTGCTGAAAATAACTTCAGATTTTGATGGTAGCTTTGCCATTAAAACTGCTAAGAATACCTTCTATTCTATTAAGGTAAGCTATCCGGGTTGCAAAGATGTGTCGGTAGAGTTTCAAACCGATAAAAAAGGCAAGCCACAAATTTCCAATGCATTATTTGTAATGAAGCGAGATGGTTTGCGCTTGGTTGGCAAAGTGCGTAGCATGAAAACGGGCATGCCGATAGAACGTGCCGATGTGGTGTTGAAGGATATACAAACACGTGAGGAAACACACTTTCTTACCGAAAAAGATGGAGCATATAATTTGAAGCTCAGGTACGAAACCAATTACCGAGTGAGCATAGATAAACGTTCTCCCGGCATTGTAAATAGATATGAAGACACTGTGTTTTTTGTATCAACACTTGGATTTAACCAGCCGCTCGATTACAATTTAGATATTCTGCTGCGCCCGGCAGAAAAGCTCACCAACCGAACTGAATACGTTCAGCCGGAGAATAAGCCCGCATCAAAGGCTGTGGTAGAAGTAAAAGCTACGTTAAATCCCGATGGCTCTCCAATAAAAACTGTTGATGCCAGTTTAGAAAAATTAGAGATAAAGAAGGAGAAAAGTACAGTAAAACCTAACAAGAAAGAATCGGTAGAAGAAGTTCCCACACAAGACACGGTAAAGCAGAAAAAACAAAAAGAGGTAAAAGAAAAGAAGGAAAAAGTACGCAGGGAAAAGAAGGGGAAAGTAGAGAAGGCACAGAAGTCTAAAGAAGCAATTGTTGCAGATAAGAATGTAAAGGCAGCAGCTAAAGAAAAAGAACCACAAGTTGAAAAGGAAGCTAAAGCTGAAAAATCGGCAGCGCGTAAGCAGCCTAACAATAATACAAGTGTAGTACCATCGGTTGTATCTCATAAGGATTTGGTAAAAGAGAAAAAGGTGGTTGCTCCCCCAGCCGAAACAGTTGTTGCCGTTCCGATACAAGTTCCTGTTGCTACCATTTACTTTGTAAAAAATGCATCGTTTATCACAGACTTTTCTAAAGCAAAATTGAAACCAATTGTAGCAGAGCTAAAGGCAAATGCAGGGAAAAAAGTAGTGGTAAATATTCATGCAGGAAAAGATGAACAAAATGTAGATATGCTTTGCCAAACCCGATTGCAAGCCACACGTCAATTTTTCGCACAAAATGGAATAGATGGTGCACGCATAGAGGCAAAATTGTTAGGCAATACAACTCCTGTAAACGATTGTACTCCGGCCGCTAACTGCCCGGAGCATAAATTGATTTTAAATAGGCGCGTAGAATTTTTTTGGAAGTAAAAAATATAACCAGCCCGCTCGAAAATTTTTATTTTGGGTGCGAAGATGTTTCACGCCATCAACGATTTCTTGAGGAGCATTTGGCGGTTTTTTCCGGTGCAGTTGCTGGTGTTGGCATTGCGCAAGCATCAGTTATTGCTATTGATTTGGGGATTTCTATTTGCCATTATTGTAGGTAAACTAGGTGTAAGTTTTGGTGTGCCGTATTTGTTTTTGGTGCCGGAATACCTTGGTACGGTAGGCTATTTGAGCTTTGCCCTCGTGGGCATGGGCTTTGGCGTTATGTTTGTTACCTGGAATATTGTGAGCTACATGCTGCATTCGCATAGATTCCAGTTTTTGGCAAGCCTAGAAAAACCACTATCGGTTTTTTTTATCAATAATTCCATTTTGCCTGCAGTGTTTTTAATTGGTTATGTGTGGAGTATTATTCGCGTTCAAAAGTATTTTGAGTTTCAAAGTTGGGAGCAGGTAGGAATAGATATTGTAGGCTTTTTTGCAGGTTTTGTTTTCATTTTAGTGCTTACTTCTATTTATTTTCAGTTAGCAAACAAAACTGCTAAAGGGGTTGCTTCTTCCTATAAAATGGAACTGCGCAGGAAAAGACTTTTTAAGCGTTTGGAGCAAAACGAAGAGTTGGAGTTAAACTCAAAATGGCGGGTAGATTCTTTTTTATCTAGCACGCTTGCTATTCGCCATACGCGCTCGGTAGAGCACTACGAGGATAATTTAAATAAACTGGTGTTTCGCCAGCATCACATCAATGCACTAGTGGCACAGTTGGGAGTGCTTGCATTGTTGGTAGGTATTGGCTTTTGGGTAGAGAATCCATTTTTTCAAATACCCACTTCTGCCAGTTCGTTTTTACTATCATCTATACTCATTTCTATTATGGGTGTATTTGTGTTTTGGGCCGGAGGCTGGGGCACATTTTTAATTATTATCACCTTTATTGGCGTAAATGAACTTACTAAGTACGATATATTGGGCTACCAGAGCCGCGCTCACGGATTGAATTACAAGGTGCCACCGGCTTCATATACTTTAGATACGCTCCGCAGCTTAGCTTCCGAAGAAAATATTCACAGCGATAAAAAGTATTTCATCCAAATTTTAAATAATTGGAAAAAGAAAAATACTAAGCAGGGTAGTGCCGCTAAGCCTAAACTTGTGTTTATTACAGCCAGTGGAGGAGGTTTGCGGGCAGGAGCTTTTACAATGGCCTTTCTGCAAAAGGCTGATAGCTTGCTGGATGGTTCCTTGCTAAAGAAAACGTTTATGATAAATGGTGCCAGTGGAGGCACATTTGCATTGGCTTTTTACAGAGAGTTGTATTATCGGAAAATGAATGGTGAAGTAATAAACCTCACCGATAAGAAGTATTTTGAACACTTATCGCTGGATTTGCTGAACCCAATGGGTGTAAACATTCTTAGCAACGATTTGCTTTTTCCTATTCATAAATTTAAGTTGAGAGACCAAATTTATTTCCGCGATAGGGGCTATATTTTTGAACGTTACTTTGCCAATAATACAGGCATGGATTTTAAGAAAACGCTTATAGATTATAGAGCGGCTGAAAAAAGTGCACAAATTCCGGTAATGCTGTTTCATACCGCTTCTACTTCCGATTCTCGTATATTTTATATGAGTGCGCATCCTGTTAGATTTTTAATGCGGCCGTATAATAAACGCAGTGCCGGCTTAGATTTAAGCATCGATGCCATAGACTTTGGAAGTTTTTTTGCCAAGCAGCGCGGTTTTCAGTTAGATGTGCTTTCTGCCATGCGCATGAGTGCTTCGTTCCCATTTATTCTACCTTCTACCATTTTGCCGAGCGATCCTCCTACTTATGTAATTGACGGTGGCGCCCGCGATAATTTCGGTATAGTATCGGTAATGAAATTTCTTATCAATTTTAAAGATTGGATTAACCAAAATACCAGTGGTGTGGTGATAGTGCAAACGCGTGATTCGCAAAAAGACGATGAGCCGGAAGAAACAAAGCAGAAAACATTTCTTCAAGAAGTTTTTCAACCAATTGGTTCACTTTATACGAACTTAGAGAATGTACAGGATTTTAATAACGATCAAAAGTTAGCTTACATCAACGAAGAACTGGGCGGAAAGGTGCAGTTTATTTTGTTTGAATACATTCCTGAAAAGAAAACAGAAAAGGCAAGCATGAGTTTACGTTTAACAGCTCGCGAGAAAAAAGAGATATTGCACGCCCTAGAGTTGGGAAACAACTCCCGCTCATTTGAAAAATTAAAAAGAGCATTAGCAAATTAATATGGAAGAATCATACTGTATTGTTGGTCGGAAGCCGGTAGCAGAGTTGCTGCGTGCCGGCAAAGCATTTGCAAAAGTAATGTTGCAAAGTGGCTTAAAGAGCGAAGATTTAGAAGCCATAGCAGCCGAGGCACGCAAAGCAGGCGTGCAGGTACAATATGTGCCTAAAGAAAAGCTAGATTTTGCAGCGAAGAAGTTTTCTAAAGAAAGATATGTAAACCATCAAGGTGTAGTGGCTTTGGCAGCAATGGGCAAGGTGCTTACTATTGAAGAATTACTTTCGTCTTTAGAGCAAAGCAACAGCACTCCGCTGCTAGTAGTATTTGATGGTATTACCGATGTGGGAAATTTAGGTGCCATAGCCCGCTCTGCACTGTGTTTTGGAGCCCATGCTTTGGTAATGCCCTCTGCCGGAAGTGCTCCTGTAAATCCAGAAGGTATAAAACGTAGCGCAGGCGCCTTGGAGCAAATTCCGCTGTGCAGGGTAGAGAATATTTCTATGGCATTAAAACTATTAAAGGCACATGGTATAAAAATTTTTGCAGCATCTGAGGATGCCGAAACACCCATTCAAGAATGCGATTTTTCGATACCGTGTGCCGTAGTGCTGGGCGATGAAGGCAAAGGCATTAGCACTGTGGTGCTCAGGCAATGCGATGGCACATTTGCAATTCCGATGAAAGATAATTTCGACTCTTTGAATGTGAGCGTTTCTGCGGGTATTACACTTTATGAAGCCATGCAGCAGCGCGAGGCAAAGCAATAGTTTAAACCTTGTTTAAAATGAAAAACAAAAGCGATAGAAGAGGGATAGTATATAGTACCAATCCGGATTTTGTGTTTGAACCTGAGGCTGAAATGGAAACCACATTGCCGACTTCGCAGCAAAAATTATATGTGCGTTTAGATAGGTTGAAGGGTGGAAAAGTGGCAACTGTAATTGAAAATTATATAGCTGTAGAGGAAGATTTACAATTGCTAGGAAAAGAGTTGAAAACTAAATGTGGTGTGGGTGGCAGCACTAAAGATGGCGAAATTATTTTGCAGGGCGATCATCGCGAGAAAGTATTACAACTGCTGGCTGCTAAAGGGTTACAAGCTAAAAAGAAAGGAGGTTGAAAAAAGACAGAGTGCGAGGAAACCCTCTCTAAAAACCTCGGCACTCTGCTTGTAATATAAAAACGGGGTGGGAAACCCTCTCTAAAAACCCAGCCCCGCTTAGTTCGTTTTTGTTATTTTACAATTAGTCTTCTTGTGTAAATTTTTTCTTTAGTGGTAATAGTTACTAAATAACTGCCAGAAGGTAAATCTTGCACATTAAAACTACAGTTGTTGCTTCCTGCTTTAAGTTGAACCGTGCCTTTGCGTACAACCTGCCCTGCAGTGTTTTTAAGCTCAAATTCTGCTTCTTCATCGGTGTCTATGCTTATATCAACTGTAGCGATATTGCTTGCCGGATTTGGTATAAACTCTCCAATTCTTATAGCTTGTGTTTCTTGCCCCAATTCTGCACTCACTATTTTTGAGTGTTCAAAAGTTTCATCAAAGTCTATTTGTTTTAAGCGATAGTAGTAGCGTTTTTTTAGCTCTACATTTTTGTCGTTATAGATGTAGTGTTGTGTTTCGGTAGTATTGCCGTTTCCGGGTACAAAACCAATGGTTGCAAACTCTTTGCCATCGGTGCTGCGTTCCACCATAAAACCGTGGTTGTTTATTTCTGTTTCAGTAGTCCATTTTAGTTGAATGTATTTTTGATCCACCGGTATGGCTCTGAATTCGGTCATCTTTACAGGCAATGCACCACCACCTGAGCCAATGCCCCATTGCGAAAAGTGCGTAATGCCTGATACCACAATCTTGCCATCTTGTACGGTAGCACCGGATTGGGTTCCGGCAACTGTCCAATCGCTAGCAGAACTAGAGGTGTCGTGCCTGGTTAGGATATAGAAGTTGTAATTTTCTAAGCCCGAGAAACTGCTTACATCAAATATCAGTTCATAATCTCCGCTAATGCCGCCTGTGCCAAAATTTGGTTGTTGGTCGGGCTCAATTAGCCAAATACCTGCCGGGTGAACACTATTGATGTTTACATCGCCAAACTGCAGGTTTAAGCCTTCATCGGTTCCCGGTTTGTTTATGAATTGAACTTTGATTTTAGTTACGCCTCCGGTGCCACCTCTTGGACGAATTTCACATAGTGCATAAATTACATCATCGCCAACAGGAAATGAGTACGTGCCTGTATCGCCAATGGTTCTTTCTAATGCTCCGTTTATGTAGTTGTCGCTACCGAAATTTGTGATGGCAGTTGTAGATGGATTGGTAATTGATACCAAATTCCCATTGGTTTTTAAGATACCATTGTTTAAGGTAAGCGTGCCCGAAACTACTACTGTATCTTGAATTTGAAGACCTCCCGGTGTGGTATTATTGATGGTTAAGTTGTTATAGTTGCCACCACTTACAATGCTCACATCATTGCCAATAAACGAAACTTTGGCATCGTTAGGATTAAAACGACCGTTGTTTACAAAGCTGCCATATACATTCAATAATGTATTTGCACCAATTAAAGTTAAGTCTGCATCGTAAGCAATTTCTAAGCGTTGTGTATTGGCAGAGCCTCCCGAAATAACGGGCTGAATGGAATCTTTATTGGGTTCAATAGTAGTGTTTACCGTGTCTTCAGGAACTGCAAAGTTGCTCCAGTTATAGCAATCGTACCAATTAGCGCTTATTCTGCCGAGCCATCTTGCATCTCTGCCATAAGTAGGTATTTCTACCACAGCTTGCACATTAGTAAAGTTGGCAGTAGTGGTATAGCAACCACTACTAGATAACTGCAATACACTGTAAGTAGTGGTAGTTGCAGGATTAACTGTGTGGAAGTAAGTAGATGTTAGAATATCGCTAATAGTATCAACCTCCCCGGTATTGGTATTTTGCAACAAAACTGTAACAGGATAAGTAGTACCACTAAAGGTTAGTTTTAGTTGAAATGGAAGTAGTTTGCATTTGGTTCCACCCAAAATAGTAGCACTAATAAGTGAACTGGAAACTCCAAAATTCCAGCCTAAATTCTGTTGTGGCGATTGATTGAAATTACTACTTGCAGAATTCCACGATGCGCCACCAATAGCTCTAATTCCATTGATATACACATAATCGGTACACACTATGCCGCTCGTTTTTGAAAAACTGGCATAGTTAGAAGTGGAAGTGCTTTGAAGATAAATTGGATTAGCTTGTGTTGCAGGTGCATTTAGTGCGGTGGTAGATTCTAAATACTGTGTAGTGCCGTATGTAAAGCGGTGTCTTGCTTTTGCAGCTAAACTAACACTCGATGTAAATGTATTACTGCCGGTTAAAAGAAGATTTCCTTTAGTAACATTAAGTGTGCCAATAGTATTGTCGCCAGTAATAGTAAGGTTGCTTACCGAGCTGGTGCTAGTAGGCGATGAGTTTGCCATGTTTAGCTTAATCTTATTGTAAGTAAGATTGCCGCCTTTCATGGTTACTTTTATGTTGTTAGAGGCTGCATAGAATTCAATTTCGCTGCTGCCGCTGTTTAGTATCATGTTGCTAGGGTCTGCAATATCCCAAAAACCGTTTGATGATAAAGAAACACAGCGCAACTGCACCTTAGAACTGCTTAATTGCAGCGTGCGAGGTTCGCCTGAGTTTGAAATGAACCTGCGTATGGTAAGTGTTTTTCCGGCAGTGTTAAATGTACCTTTAGTTAAGTAAACATCGTTGGAAACAGCTGTTAGGTTGTTTATGAGTTGCCATCTACCATTTTGGTCTTGGAATTTTATGCTGCCCGAGCCGGAAATACTGCTTAGAATATTGATAGACTTTAAGCCTGTTCCTTGGAAAATAAGACAACTTTTATTGGCAATTTTCATGGCAGCGGGAGCAATAAAATCGCCTGTTACGGTTAAGTGATTGTTTAATTCAAAAGTAGGTGCATTGTTGCTGGTTTTATAGGTATAAACTGCATCGGTAAAATCTATGGTACCACAATTTGCTGCGGAATTAACGGTTACTTTTTGAGCCGAACCTGTAAATGAATAGCGATTGAAAATTACTATATCACTAGCGGTGGGAGGAGCAGAAAAAGCATTGCCACTACCATTAGAAACAGCCGCCCAATGCGAAAGTTCACTCCAATCTCCGCTGCCGCCTACCCAGTAGTAGTTGGCTGCCGAAGCACTGTGGGCGCTCATGCCCAGCAATACCCAGATAGCATACACTATCCATTTTGTGTTTAGTAGTTTCATGTGGTTCAGGATTAGGTTCATGTGCTCTAGGTCTTATACCGAAAGAATGTTCCAAAATGTTTCATGCAGTAGTAATTATTTTTTTGTGATAGTATTAAAAAGCAAAACCCGAGCATTTGCCCGGGTTTTGCTGTGTATTTACGATGTAGATTGGTAAAGATTATTTATTGTCTTTTACTTCTTCGTATTCAACATCGCTTACGGTGTCTTGGCTGGTATCTTGCCCTTGGGTATTTTCGTTGCCTGGGGCTTGTTGCTGTGCTGCGTAAATATCTTGCGAAGCGGCTTGCCAAGCAGTATTCAATTTTTCAGTTGCAGGTTCAATGGCTGCCATATTCTCGCTTTGCAAGGCTGTTTTTAATTCTTCCAGTGCAGTTTCGATTGCTACTTTTTTATCGGCAGGAATTTTATCGCCATATTCTTTTAGTTGCTTTTCGGTTTGGAAAGCAAGGCTATCTGCAGCATTTTTCTTTTCAGCTTTTTCGCGGGCTTCCTTATCGGCAGCTTCGTTGGCTTTAGCTTCGTTGCGCATTTTTTCAATTTCTTCTTTGCTTAAACCTGTAGATGCTTCAATGCGGATGCTTTGCTCTTTTCCGGTGCCTTTGTCTTTCGCACTTACATGAATAATGCCATTGCTGTCTATATCAAAGGTAACTTCAATTTGCGGCACACCGCGCGGTGCTACCGGAATATCGCCAAGGTGGAATCTGCCTATGGTGCGGTTGTCTTTTGCCATAGCTCTTTCGCCTTGCAGTACGTGAATTTCTACCGAAGGTTGGTTATCGGCAGCGGTTGTAAATACTTGCGATTTTTTGGTAGGGATGGTGGCATTGGCTTCTATTAGTTTTGTGAACACGCCTCCGTAGGTTTCTAAGCCGAGCGAAAGTGGTGTTACATCCACTAAAACGATATCGTCTTTTACGTCTCCACTTAGAATACCGCCTTGTATGGCTGCTCCTACGGCTACTACTTCATCGGGGTTTACACCCTTAGATGGTTTTTTGCCGAAGAATTTTTCAACTACTTCTTGAATTTTAGGAATACGGGTTGAACCGCCTACTAAAATTACATCGTCAATATCGCTGGCTGTGTAACCTGCATCTTTAAGAGATTGGCGGCAAGGCTCTAAGGTTCTTTGTACCAAATCGTCTGAAAGTTGCTCGAATTTTGAGCGGGTAAGTTTGCGAACCAAGTGCTTAGGCACTCCATCTATTGCGGTAATGTATGGTAGATTTATTTCGGTTTCTTGCGAAGCACTTAATTCTATTTTGGCTTTTTCGGCAGATTCTTTTAAGCGTTGTAATGCCATTGGGTCTTTGCGCAAATCCACATTTTCTTCGCGTTTAAATTCTTCGGCAAGCCATTCAATAATTACGTGGTCGAAATCATCGCCTCCAAGGTTGGTATCACCATTGGTAGATTTTACTTCGAATACGCCTCCGCCTAGTTCAAGAATAGAAATATCGAAGGTACCGCCACCCAAGTCGTACACGGCAATCTTTATATCTTTTCCTTTTTTGTCTAAACCGTAAGCTAAAGCGGCAGCCGTAGGCTCGTTTAGTATTCTGCGCACGGTGAGTCCTGCAATTTCGCCTGCTTCTTTGGTGGCTTGGCGTTGGCTGTCGTTAAAGTAAGCCGGTACAGTAATTACGGCTTCGGTAACGGGCTGGCCTAAATAATCTTCGGCTGTTTTTTTCATTTTCTGCAATACCATTGCCGAAATTTCTTGCGGAGTAAAGAGGCGACCGTCAATATCTACGCGCACGGTATCGTTATCGCCTTTCACTATTTTATAGGGGAAGTGCGAAACTTCGTTGGCGCATTCGCTGTATCTTCTTCCCATAAAACGCTTAATAGATTGAATGGTTTTAGTGGGGTTTGTAATTGCTTGGCGTTTTGCCGGATCGCCTACTTTACGTTCGCCATTAGCTAAAAAGCCAATAATAGAAGGTGTGGTTCTGCGACCTTCATCGTTAGCGATTACAATTGGGTCTGCGCCTTCCATTACGCTTACGCAACTGTTGGTTGTTCCAAGGTCTATTCCTATTATTTTTCCCATGTTGTTTATTTTTTTCGTTTAAGTTGCTTTTCATTTATCAAGGTGCGTGCCATTGCATTTTTCTGCCATTTGTGGCAGGTTAAAAGTTGCGGTTTCGGCATTTCTGCCATTTACGATATGACAGTAAGGCAGTTTGTGTGCATTCTTACTCGGAATTTTGTATGAGCAGTGGTGGATGTTTTTGCTTTTTTGCATCATTGCCAATAAAAACAAACCCGTTGCAATCGGGGTATGCGTAAAGATTGTGTATGAAGAATGCTACTCAAAAAAGTGTTGCTTTGCTGGTATCTACGGTGCTGGCGTTTTTGTTAATGTTGGTACTGGCGTTTATTCGTTTTTCGGCCAATAAAGAAATGCCCATCTACCTCATAGGGTTTATTCCGGTAATAGCATTTGTAATTGCTTTTCCGCTGGTTTACTTTACGGTAGAAGAATTTATTTACCGAAGAGTAAAATTGATTTACAAGATAATAAACGATCTAAAAACAGGAAAAGATGTACTGCGCGAAAAGCTGGAATCGCCTAATATTTTAGATGATGTAAAGGCGCAGGTAATTGAATTTAGCTTAAAGAAAAGTGCCGAAATTGAGGAGTTGAAAAAGATGGAAAAGTATAGGAGAGATTTTTTAGGCAATGTATCGCACGAGCTTAAAACACCCATCTTTAATATACAGGGTTATTTGGAAACGTTGCTCGATGGTGGATTAGAGGATGCAAAAATTGCACGCGATTATGTGGAGCGCGCTGCCAAAAATGCCGATAGGTTGGGAAATATTGTTGAAGATCTGCTGCTTATTTCGCAGTACGAAGGTGGGGAGTTGGAGTTGTATATAGATCGCTTCGATATTCACCAACTTACCAAAGATGTTTTTGATAGCTTAAAAATGCAGGCACAGCAAAATGATATTCGTTTTCAGTTTAAGGAAGAATGCGATCAAGCATTTTTTGTAGAAGCCGATAAAAGCAGGATTTCGCAAGTGTTGTTTAATCTTATTACCAATGCCATAAAATACGGACGCGAACATGGTTATGTATTTGCCGGATTTTATGTAATGGAAGATAAATTACTGGTAGAGATAAGTGATAATGGCCCCGGTATTGAACAGCAGCATTTGGGGCGGTTGTTTGAGCGTTTTTATAGAGTAGATAAAGCACGCTCGCGCGATGGCGGAGGTACGGGTTTGGGTTTGTCTATTGTAAAACATATTGTAGAGGCGCATGGCGAAAAATTACATGTGCGCAGCACCATTGGTATTGGTACTACTTTTGGATTTACACTTAGGCGTAGCCGATAGTTGAAAGCGGTGTTAATGTAAGTTTCAGCTTTTTTTAGTTTCGTAGAAAGTTTCGCAGTATTTTATGAATTTGAATTTAAAGAAGATAGCACCTTGGTTATTGCTGGGCTATACTTTTCTGTTGTGTTTTATTGTATCTAAACTGCCAATAGATAGCAGTCTTTTGGGCGATTTGGTGTTAGATATTTTTCCGCGGTTTATGTGTGGAGTTGGGCTTTTTTTAATTGCCGGAGCTTTGTTTTTTGAGCATAAATATCAGTCGTGGATAAGCAAAGAATGGATGCTGCTGAATGTATTTGTCTTAGTGAGTTTTAGTATGCTGTATGCGCTGTTTCATTCTAGTAATGTTGGGTTAAATGGCTTGGTGGGCGATGCGTATTTCAGCGCGGCAATGGTTACTAAATACAAGTATTTTAATACGCTTACCGATTTTAATTATTTCGGTCTTTCTTCTTCTTATCCTGCGTTGTATCATTTTATTGTGGGGAAAATGGCTGCTGCGCTTGGTATGGATTCTTGCAAGGCCGTACAGTTGGGATACTATTTTATTTACTGTGTTGTAAGCATACCTTTGTTTCTAGTGTTACGCCAAAGTGTGGGGGCGCTGCCGGCAGTTGGGTTTGTGTTTTTTATATTTTTGAACTTTCCGGTAGATAATCTTTTTAAACCTTACGAGTTTATTACATCGGTGCTTTTTTTGGCATGGTGGCTTGTGTTTATTGAGAAAAAAGATGCCTTTAGTTGGCTTAGTGTATTGGTTGGCGGCATTATTGGAGCTGCCATTTTTGCTTCGTATTACTATTGGTTTTTTGTTGCAGCGGTTTATCTGTTTGTGAGTTTTTTGTGGGAGTTGAAACAAAATGGCATACAGCAATTTTGGAAAAGCAGGAAGCAAACATTCTTTGTGTTGTTGTGTGCTGCGGTTTTCAGTAGTTTTTATTGGATGCCGCTTATGATGGATTTTTTGAAGTACGGTGTGGTGTCGCTGCAAAACATGTGGTTGAGTGGCGATATGGTGCGCTATAGTTTTTTAGATCAAAAGCCGCCTTTGGTGCAATTGGTAATGCTGAGCGGAGTGCTATTTATTTTCATTTTTAGAAACGATACGGTAATGGCTGTGTTGCTAAAATTGTTGGCAGTAATGGCATTTTGGTTTACGTTGGGTTTCTTTACACTGTATCTTAAAAAGCCACTGGTTGCCAATAAACTGCATTACTTGATTGATGCTACATGTGCTTTGGGATTTTTCTACGGTATTTTTTCTTGTATTAAATGGAATGGAACCGTAGCCAAGCAATTGCCGTTGGTGGTGTTTTTGTTGCTGTTGCTTTTAGGTTGCAATAGCTTTTTGGAGTTGAGATACCACTCGTACTACCAAGCCATGAGCCAATACACTGCCTTTACATTGCAAGAAAATAAGGCTGCCGTGTTGCCATTTAAGAATAAAGTAATGATAAGCGATAGGCAATACATAAATGCCTTAGTTCCTGTGCATTATTTTTTGAATAACAATGCCCACTTTTCGCATCCTGCTTCGCGTTTTCACCAGCGAATAGATTTTTTAAAAGATTTGGAGCAGATTCAAAATCCTGCTGTATTGGCGTGGTTTTTGGCA